>NZ_JBALQK010000350.1:0-15457 GCF_036965845.1 Bacillus sp. JJ1127
GTATATAATAGGCAGTAACATTACTAGTAATTATTTTAGGTATTCCTAGAATAAAGGAGCGATACATATGAAAATTACTATTTATTTCGGAAGTCATGAAGATCAAGATGTACGTACAATGGATTGTCATTTAGATGTAGAAGATGCAGAAGAACTGGTCTCTGTTTCATAATATAAATTGCAAATAAAGTGGGTTGAACCCTCTTCTCGACTGCGTTAAGACACCTTATTATAGGTGTCTTTTTTATTGCTATTTTAGTGAAAAATCCTTTACTTTATAGTGATTAAATAGTAAAATATAGATATACGAACAAATGTTCTTTTTATTTTAATCGTACTTGAAGGGATGATTTTTACAATGGCTCAAAATAAGCGCAGAGGAAGAAAAAAGCATACACCTACTATCTCAAATACAGGCTTTATTGGCTCTGTCTTTATTGATACATTGGAATTACAGAAAAAATCCTATTATTTCGCTCGAAAAAAGCTTCAAATTGTCCATCATGTATTAGATGGTCTTGCAGGAGCAACAAGTTCTTTATTTAAAGAGCATACTATTTCTGCACATATGTCTTGTGTGTATTTACATAAACAAAAGAAGATTGGTTTTGTTCTTTCAACAAAACCGTTTGAACAAGCAGATGGCATTGCTTATTTTAAAAATTATTTAATTGAAAAGAATTTTTATGGTGACAATGACCAAGAAGCAGAATATCAAGAAGTATTTAATACTGGATTTATTGGAGTTGTATTCGCGGACTTATCTAGTATTGATCGCTTTAACTTCGATTTTGAACTGAGCATGTTATCAAAATTGATGAAGGATATGATTATTCCTGTTAAGGAACTCTTTTTACGTCATAACATTCCAGCTTATATCTCCACTTCTCATTTAGAAGAACAAAATAAACTAGGATTTGTTTTATCTGTAAAACCTTATGATGAGCGTGCGGAAGCAGATTTATATTTTGAAACATATTTGAAAGAGCGCGGTTTATTTATTGGAGATGAAGAAGACGATATTGATAAGATTGTCATTCGAAAAAAAGTCGAATTGTTATAGAAGTACAGGACACATTATAGTCCTGTGCTTCTATTTAAATGTCCATTTTATTCAAAATAAAAAGAGAGCATCCATGTCAGTCGATGCCCCATAGCAGTGGCTTAATTAAAAATAAAACTAGAAGACACGACCTCATAGTACTCTTGGTGTTGTATTTCGCACTGTTGTATTCTTTTCTTTGATTTTTATATATGTAACGTGTCTTAAATTAATGATACATTCTCCGTCTTCAAACCATTTACTTTCTTCAATTTTATGAATCAACTCTGCACGACTTTCACTTTCTATCTCACACTTTTTGTATGTTTCATTTGTGAAATGAAAATATACTGAAAATTGCCCCATCTCTCTCCCGCCTTCTCAAATAAATAATTTGCTTATTTTGTGTATTTATTTTTAGTTAAATTAGCAAAAAAAGGACAGTTTAAAAAACGGTCCTTTTTTATGTTTTAAATTAAGAGCACTAAAAAAGTGATAATGTTTATAAGCACAAGAATAAAGGTTAAATACCCTTATAGCAAAGGGAGTTTAGCCTAAAAAGTTTCATTTTCTAAAATAACAACAGAATCATTAGTCATTCTTCCAGCTTCTTTTGTATAACTAACAAGTCGTTGTACATTATCACAACAAAGCTTTGCTCCCCATACGAGTAATGGAACGCCAATAAAATCAATATGTAACCTTCTTGAAAATAAGCCTCCAAACGTCATAGGAAGTGGCACTGTTGGTGATGTATTTGAAAAAATGATTTTTTCATTGTTGTGATATTGCTGTTGAAGAATTTCTCCTAAATTCTTCATAGCTGGAACAACTAACTTTGATGTTCCATGTCCTATTGTGTAAACTGGGTTTCCTCCTTCATCTCGTCCGTGAAAAATAATTTTTCCCATATCAGAAGTTTTAAGTTTATTGAAATAATCTACATTTAAAATTTCTTCTTTTGTTAATTTCCGATCAGTTGGAAGTTTGTTCAAATGATATGCTGCTGCAAGTGAAGTTGTATGTGTTCCACCAAAGTCGGTATAAATAAAAATCATTGTATCATCCCTTGTCGTAAACGTTCATTGTCTATTAGTATCACCGTTTTTACATTTACTAATCAAAGGAGGAACTACTTCTATCCCTTACTCGTTAATTCTTGATATTTTCTCCAAATATAATATCTTCTACTAATGATAGTACCAAGCGTCATACATAAAAAAGCATTTGTCACAATTGTTAATGCATAATGTGTGTTACCTAAAAACATGCTTTGTTTAATAAAAATTTTTGCTCCTAAAATAACAAGAAGAAAAATGGTACTTACCCAATTTCCTTTCCGTAATACATGGCCCGTTTCACTATCCAATCGGAATGTTAACAATCTCCCTCTTACCACACCGAGTCCTAAGCCAATTAAGAAGGTTGTAAGAAATATAATGCTTTCCCATAAGCTTAAAGCTCCCATATGCATAATGGATTGAATGGTTACGTATAGAAGCAAAGCTGGAACAAGCCAAAGACGATTGACTTTTACTTTACGCTCTCTTCCTTGCAATAAAACAATGACAAGAATAACAAGAATGATATCCATGCTTCTCCCCCAATTCCATACTGTAATATTAAAAATTATATTCAGCTCTAACCATTCCATACTTTCGAAAACAGGGTAATACCTTTTGATTATAAAAGATGAAAAAAAGCAATCATCAGACTGTAGGCTGATTTATAGAGCTTTGATATATAAAAAAGACGCTCATGTTGAGCGCCTTTTTCTTGTTTCTTGAAGAAAATATTTGTTATTCCACCTATTAAAAGTTGGTTCAATTGAGTGTTTTTACAAAGCAAAAACATTCATGTACTCGCTTAAACTGTTTTTGTATATCTTCTCTATCTTTTCCAACATAGTGTGCAAATGCTTGAATCGGGAATAAGTTGGGTGTATTGCTTTTGAGTACTCCATTTACCTCTTTTTCCTCATCCATATATACGTGTAAATAGGAATCAGTGTTTAAAAATCCATTTTTTTCGTACCATTGATGTACCCACATATCATCCCTTGTCCAAGCTTCTAATCGATTTAACTGATGTTTGATTGCTAATTTTTCTGCCTCATATAAAAGTCGATTCCCTATTCCTTGTCTACGAAAATCTGGATGGACAGCAATATGCCAAATCATACCACCAAGACCTATCCCTTTTGAACAAACTGTGCCTTCTTCTAATTCGTATTCAATATCAATTAATCCAACTATTTCTCCATCATGTACCGCCACTAATTCGATAGCAGGATTCTCATATTTTTCTTTTTCTCTAAGAACATTGTCATAGTAAGCGGTATCTAAAAATGATAATGTTCGGCAACGTACCCATCCTGTTTCATCTTCTTGTTTATATTGTCGAATTTCCATAAAATCCTCCATAAAATAGCGTTTTAATATTCTTATTCCTCTAATATATTTCGATATCAATATAAGAAGACCTTTTTATATTGCAAGGATATAAAAAGAATATGCACCAAACACACTTACAACTAGACAACTTTTTCTATTCAGTAATAAAACAACACCTTAGCTAATTACTAAGGTGTTTCAGTAGAAGAAATAACCCATACTTTATACAACCAAGGTTCATTATTTACGTCTATTTCTGTATGAACTTTAAAGTGAGAGACTTGAGCTAGTTGAAAAGAGAGCGCATAGGCTATCTTATAATCAGGCGTAACATAACCATCATAGACCCATCCATATATTTCATTCCCTATCGAGTCCGCCTATACTTCAGCCTCTCTCAATGTCTCAAACATAACATTTTCTCTATTCCATCTAAGATTCATTTTAACAACTCCACTATTTTAGTGTTAAATCTTGTTGTTGAATTATCATCTCTATTGTGGTTAGAAAAGGATCAAAATATGGAAATCCTGTTAAATACCTTATATTTCCTTGTAAAGATTCATTTAATGGGGTAGCAATATTTCTTTAATTATTTAAGGAAACACTCCTACTTTTCTTTGTAGTTTTTACTGTAGCGATATAGACACCTATTAAAACTAGTATCATTCCAATAACTTGTTTCCAAGTCATTGCGGAACCATAGAATAAAACGGAAATTAATGTAGTTACAATTGGAGTAAGATTTAAATATATGCTTGCTTTACTTGCTCCAATCTGTTCCACGCCTTTGTTGAATATAATATATCCAACAAGAGTTCCGCATATGACCATATAAAACATCTCTAGCCATCCTTGAACTGACATACTTGGAATACTTCCCCATCCCCCTTCAAATATTGAAGTAATTGCAAGGAAAACGGCTCCTATTACAGTCATAATTGTAGTAGCGAACAAAGGCGATACGTCTTTCATTACGGATTTGCCAACTAGACCATAAATTACACCACATGTTAATGCTGCAATAAACAATACATCACCTATATTAAAAACTAATGAAAGTAACATATCCAGAGATCCCTTTGTAATAACTATAACAACACCAATTAATGATAAAGCTAAGCTTATTCCTACTTTGTTATTCCATCTTTCATTTGAAAAAATTATCGCACCTAACGTGACAAAGATAGGCATTGTTGCAATGATTAAAGAACCATTGATTGCAGAAGTATAATTTACACCCAAAAAGAAAAGTGCGTTATATCCAAAAATTCCAGTCAATGAAACTAGTAATAAACCTTTCCATCTTTTCTTTAAAGAAGCTATGTGCCATTCTGATTTAATCGTTAAATAAATCATGAGTATGATGCCAGCTATCCCAAAGCGAAGTGTTGCAGCTACAAGAGGTGGAATTTCCGTTACTACATGTTCTGCCGTTGAAAATGAACCGCCCCAAAATAAAGGCACTAATAGCATTAAAAAGTATATTTTGTTTGAAGTGTTGTGACTTTTCATTTTTTGCTCTCCCTATTTTCAAAGTTCATTGTAATCACGTTTATATGTTCAAACTTATAAACTTGATTATTAAAAAAATTAATATCCTGCTTCAATTGCGGATACTAACTCTTTAATATGCTTCAAAAATTCATTCGTACTTAAAGAATAATAAATTTCTTTCCCATTTTTGTTTGGAGTAATCAAGCCTGCTTGCTTTAAAATTTTCAAATGGTGAGATACAGCAGGTCTAGAAATATTCATGTTTTCAGTTATTTGATTTACATTAAGGCTATCATTTTTAAGTAAAACCATGATTATTTGTTGTCTATTAATATCACCTAACGCTTGGAAAATCGGTGTTGTTAATCTAAATTGTTCTAAGATATTCTCTCGGTTTTTGCATTCATAATTTTCCATAATCTACATCCTTATCGTTATAATATTTTAAACACGTTTAAACATTTAAACCTATGGGGTGTGTACGTACTGCTTTAATCAAATCATTAACAGTTAGTGTACTTTCTTTTGTGCTTAAATGCTCTTCTACTTCAAGCTCTTGATCAAGCTAATCCTGTAATACTATTAAAATCTCTGCGAACAACAATGAATCGATATCTACTTCTTCTTTGGCAACTTTAATTATTACATTCTGTACTTTTTCATAACTAAACTTAGCCCCTGTTACATTAGATATAACGCACGAACTTTCCATTTATTTGTAATTGACAACCCCGTAATTAGAAGTTTATTCCAAAAATCATAAATTGTAAATGTATTTTTTGAGAATTTATATTATTTTTCATATTTCATTAGATGCCCTAAAAATAGAATCCTTTAATTGGATGTACTTTTGTTCTTGGATTAACTCATCTTGAATTTGTTTTAAATAATCCATAATCAGTCGTAGCATAGAACCATTATTTTCCAACCAATATATTGAAATAGGTTTATAATGAAAAAAAGAAAGTTTAATGATATTTATTGAGTAGCTTGCTAAGAAGTTTTGTAATACAAAAATGATGTTAATCATAATAACTTAATCAAAGGAGTTGAATAGAGAACAAAATGAAAAAAATATTAATGAAGTATATGACTAGATTTACAACACTAAGCGAAGAAGAACAACAGGCAATTGTTGAAGATATACAAATTGAAGAATATAAAAAAGGAACAATGCTCCTTAGACAAGGAGATGTTCCGACTAAATGTTATTTTGTATTGAAGGGATGTGTAAGACAGTATTCTATAGATAAAACGGGAAAAGAGGTCACATCCAATTTTTACACAGAGGAACAAGCCATTTCAAATTTCAATCATCATAAACAGGATAAATCATCCGTGTACTCTTTAACTTGCCTAGAAGACTGTATATTGGTCGTTGGTGACCTTGACACCGAAAAGGACATGTATAATAAACACTCACAATTGGAAACAATGACACGCCAAATGATCGAGCATAACTTTGGTGAGGTACAAGATGAATTGGCTTCGTTTATTGCATCTACACCAGAAGAACGCTACAAAGCACTATTACGGAAACGACCTCATTTAGTCAATCGTGTCCCCCAACATCAATTGGCGAGCTATCTTGGTATTACCCCAGAATCATTAAGTAGAATCAAGAAGCGAATCAAAAAAGATACGTTTTAGAAAGTTGTCATACATCTTTCGGGACTTTTCCTCCTTTGAATAGTAGCCATATACCAAAGCCCAATTCTCCTACAATCATTGGTACACTAAATCCAATTTTAAGAATTGAAATTACCGTATCATATTGTGAAAGAATCGTGCTAAATAAATTAATGACAATATAGCCTATTGCAGCAAGCAACAATAATATGCTAATGACTTTAGGTATTCTATCTGATTTGAGGGCCAAATATGCTACAATCATGAGATGCCCGCCAAAAATAATCAATCCTATAGACCAAATAAATTCAAATGCTTCAAGAAACAACATCATATGTGCCTGAAGTTGATCAATTTTAAATAATGATAAATAGTCTGTGCTTTTCGAAAGAAGCAATACAAAGATTAAATTCAGTATGGCAATGCCCAATATAGTCGCGTAAGTAAGACGGAGCCAGGCACCGAGCAATGAAAGGCTTTGGTTAATTGGCTTCAGAAAGATATAAAAGGCCCAGGCGACCACAATGTCAGTGATCAGGATGATGACCCACCCAAAGATTTCAGCTTTGAAAAGCATATTTGATAACTTAATGTTATTAAAAGTGGCGCTGGCATCTCCTTGCACCACAAGGCTTCCATGGACGAAACCATAGGAAAAAAATGCAGTAATTGTCATGATAATAAGTGATATGCCCGCAATGAGAGCAGATTTTCGTTGATATGATTGTTTTTTTACTGATGTATCCATAATATACCCTCCTATATTACAATGTTTGGTTTTATTTTAATAGGAAGATTATGACTGGTCATTGACTTAAATCAAGAATCTAAATCATTTTGGGATTTTACAATTATACATATTACTTTGAAACAAATTAAAACTACCACGTTCTACTTTTTAATAGAAAGTGGTAGTTTTAATTTACTCGGGATATCGGAGTGAAACTCTGTAGTATACTGTACGGAAAATGAATATCCTTCTTGAATAAACGATACCTCATTATTATAAAAATCAAATGGAATGTTGTTTTGCCGAAAATTCTCTTGAATCTCTTGTAAGAATGAAAGATTCGGTGTTCCAAAAGAAACGTGTATTTTCGGTGGCAAAGCTTTCATTGCGATTGGGAGCCAAGGTCTATTCCACGAATTCGCAACAATATATGCTGTTCCGCTAATTACAAAATTGAAAATCTCTCCGTCTTTAATTGTATTCATGCGTAAATTTGATTTTAGCCACTTTGTAAATGCAGGTACACTTTTAACTGGAAGACCTATTTCTCTTACGTATAAAACGTTGAGAGGTGAATGTGGAATTAAAACATCTTCTTCCACATAGTTATGAGCAATAATTTCAAGAAGATTTCCATCTCCATCACGAAAGTATAGATTCAAGCAACCATTTTCTTCATCAATTGTGTGACCATCCTTCCATTTAGCAATAAGTAGGCCTGATTCTTCAACCCACTTTGCTGTTTCGAAAAATTTTGAAAATGGGACTTGAAAAGCAAAGTGAGTTGGCACGATGGGTTCGTATATTTCATGAAAACTAATTGTTGTATAAGGTGTTATTTGAAATTGAACAAATGATGCAGTTTCTTTTTTTATTGGTAAAGATAGTATATCTCGGTAAACCTGCTTTACTCCTTCTATAGAAAGTGTTTGTAACTTTATATCTGAAATGTGTGTAATCATTGTAATCAACCTCCAAATTTATTATGTCTATTTAGTATTTTATTTGAATAACTAACAGAAAAAATCCATCTGAAGAGTGAAATTACAATTAAAAAACTACAACTTTTGTAGTAAAAGGACTGAGTGTAGCTTTGGAATAAAATAAGATATACATCGTCATTTCCTCACCGTTTCCTTTATTCTGTATACCTGCATACCAAACATGTTTATATCATATATTGGTACAAGGAACCATACATATCCTATCTATATGATACATAAAGCAATAATACAGACATTGCAGTACTTTGTAATAAGAAAGGAGTATGTTTTGTGGAATCACGACCTTCGAATAAAACTGTGTATGGAAATATACCGCATCCTATAAGAGATGATGGCGCTGGCGCGACCGATTTTGGTCCCCGGGATATCATGAGAGATATTGAAAACCCTGACATGTTAGTTCCACCGGTCACCGACGCCGGAACGATCCCTAATTTAAAGTTCTCTTTTTCTGACACCAATATGCAGTTAAATCACGGCGGTTGGTCACGGCAAGTAACGATTAGAGAACTACCGATCGCAACCACGCTTGCGGGGGTGAACATGCGTCTAACGCCGGGCGGTGTGCGTGAGTTACATTGGCATAAGCAAGCTGAATGGGCCTATATGATTTTAGGGCGGGCACGAATCACTTCGGTCGACCAGGACGGACGGAATTTTATAGCCGATGTCGGCGCAGGGGATTTGTGGTACTTTCCAGCCGGAATTCCACACTCGATTCAAGGGCTGGAGGAAGGTTGTGAATTTCTGCTCGTGTTCGACGATGGCAACTTCTCCGATTTCGACACCTTCTCTATTACTGATTGGTTCGCCCACACACCAAGGGACGTGCTGGCTGCGAATTTCGGTGTACTGGAAAGCGCCTTCGCTCATATACCTACAAAACAACGATACATTTTTCAAGCAAAGGTGCCCGGCACGCTGGAAAGTCAGAAGATTTCGGATCCTTATGGTAATGTGCCAAAAAGCTTCACACATCGGCTGCTTGCACAAGATCCGATTGTAACTCCGGGCGGGGCGGTACGTATAGTTGATTCCACCAACTTCCCCACTTCAACTACAATTGCGGCAGCGTTGGTGGAAATCAAGCCAGGCGGAATGAGGGAAATGCATTGGCATCCGAATAACGATGAGTGGCAATATTACCTCTCAGGAACTGGACGCATGACGGTATTTGCAGCGAATGGCACAGCTCGAACTTTTAATTACCGGGCCGGCGATGTAGGATATGTACCGTTCGCCATGGGACATTACATCCAAAACACAGGTCATCAAAGCTTATGGTTTCTGGAGATGTTCAAGAGTAATCGCTTTGCTGACGTGTCATTGAACCAATGGATGGCGCTGACTCCAAAAGAGTTAGTAGAGGAACACTTACATGTAGGTCCAGAATTGATGAACGCGTTACGCAAGGAAAAATGGCCTGTTGTCAAATACAAATAGATGATTATATCAATCTTATTTACTCTTATCTCCTTTCATTACATTCGGATTTAACGTTAAGATGGAACTCCTTATCTATCTAGTGATGCTGCTTGATAGGGTTATTGGCAAGGACAAAATGATAGAATTCTCATCTCCTCTTCTTTGATCTTTTTACAAAGCGATCTTACACCGCTTTGTCATTTGCCGAAAATAAAGAATATTCAATTACACAAAAAGGAAATTCCTCCCCACCTACTCACTGGTGCTATTGCACCTTCACGTTCCTTGAGGGAGGGGAATCCTTGTCTAAAAGCGTTGAAGGTCTTAAGATTGTTACAAAAAGAATGGTAGCAAATAATGTACCCACAATAGAAAAGACAATACAAATTAGCTGTAATGAGAACCATTCTGCCAAAAACCCTAGAAGAAGTGTGAAGACTATTTGAATAAAACCTTGAATCATATCAGCTAGGCTTCCAAATCTACCCATGATTTTTACTGGTACATTACTTTGGAAAAAGGTTGCATACCCTGTGTTTGCAAAAGCCATAAAAAAACCTAGAAAAGCAAATGAAAAAGTTGCAGCGATAAAATTAAAGGATGAGTAAAAAAACACATACCCTATAGATGTTAGTAACATTCCAGCACCTATATATAACTTTAGATGAATTTTTTTAGCCAAAACTGCTGCAACAAATGCTCCAGCTAATGCACCAATTCCCGTTATACTTACTATTATTCCGTAATCTCTATCAGTTAATTTTAAGTTTTGTTTAATATATGTAACTTCTTGTGAATCTAATGCAAATCCAATTAACATTGCACCTTGAAATAATAAATACACCACAATGAAATATTTTGCATTTTGGATGAATTTCTTCACTGTTTTCCAATCTTCAATTAGAGTTTTCAAATGAATAGGTTCTCGTATTTCCCCTATATCTATATCTACATTAGGAAGTAGATATATAAACAACGCACAAATTAAAAAAGTAACGGCATTAATAATAATACATAAATCCGTACCAAAATACATGACAAGAATTCCAGAAATTGCTGGACCGATTAGAAAGGCACCTGAATTGGTCATACTCATAATTGAATTGAATCTTTTACGTTTTTCTGACGGAACTAATTTAGTAATATAAATAGTTGAACTTGGTCCAAAAAATGCCCCTACGATATTAACTAGCAAGAGCAATAAATATATAAACCATAATGAACCTATAAAAGGAATTAACATAATCAAAATTCCTCTAACAATATCAATAAATATCATTAATCTTTTTTTGTTAACTCGGTCAATTACACTCCCAGACCATGTATTCGTGATTAATATTGCAATTGGCCTAATGATATAAAGACCTGCAACGGCTATGGCCGAACCTGTTAAATTTAAAATTGCTATATTAAGTGCAATTAGGTAAATCCAATTCCCTAAATATGAGATGCCTATTCCTGATAATAAAAGAATAGGATTTTTCCAAGAATTCAATTTGTCACTCCTTTTCTTTCTGAACTTTAACGTATTTTCGAAATTCATCCCCACCTTACCGCTGGGCTATTGCTGAAGTGCATCCAAATTGTTAGACACAGCCTAACTCACTTGTAAAAACAACCAATTGTTATTATGGTGGATACATTCTATATCCGATAGTTTGTCCCTTCAGCAACAACGAATTAAACTTTTTTAATATTCAGTTAATCGATCTTGATTTTTAGGACTTTGTTTTCAAAATCCGAGATTGATTGACTTATAATATACGAAAGCTTCAACCTAGTCGACCATGATTGTACAGGATCAATTATATTGTCTTTATTGAGTTTATTTATATACTTTAAACCTTCTACTTCAATATAATCAATATCAAAGTCTGTCAATTTATTAATAATCATTGGCCATTCTGCATCTGTCATTTTCCAACTAGAATATTTTATTATGTAGTCCATCGAGCGTTTTGATAATACACACGAACCAGCTGTAATATCAACATCTCTTCCTAATTGTAACGACATAATTTTATTCGATATTGACTCCGTAACTTTCCATTCTTCAGGATGTGTATTAAAAGCATTCTGTGTCCGCCCAATTATTAAGTAATCTACATCAGCTATGTTCTTTATCAAGGTATCCAATTCATCTGGAAACTCAATAATCCACGTCAATAGACGATCAAAGTCACAGTAATGATAATAATCATGACTATAATTATTAACAAATTTTAATGATTCTCTTCGAGCATTTGCTGCTCCTGATTTTTCAATAATATTTACATTAAAATTACATTGTTCTAATTCACTAACAACTTTCTCTGGAGTTAAATCACTGATTGTTATATATTTTTGATTGTAGTTCAGCTTTATTAATTCATCCTTTAACTCTCGTATAATTGGCAGCAAGCTACCTGATGGGTCATGGGTAATACATGTTAATGCAACTTGCTTCTCTGAGTGCATTATTTAACACCCCAATCATTTACTGATAGTGCCAATCTACACACGTTGTTAATAATTTTTTGGAATTCTCTTGTATTCTCACCTATTAGCGACCTAATATTCATATGATGAACCACTCCTTTTATTCTCACCGTATACGATGTCCTTGGAGGTAAATTTCGGCATACTAAGATTTTTTATATACCATTTTTGCTACTCTAAATCCTTGTTATTCTAGAAATTCACGCATCATTTTTACCTGAAAGTAAACAATATTCAGTAAATTGTTTGCAGACAAGAATAAAACTTGTTGGTACACCTGTTGCAGGTAATAATTCTTCTACTCTATCCTCTGGTTCCCTAATGGTCATTCCTACTTTAACTATATCTGGTATCACAGGATTTATTAAAACTTAGCCATTGTTATTAATATTATTCACCTCTCTTATCACTAGTATACTCTCCTACAGTTCTTAAATTCTAGTCTTTATACGCCAAAGAGAGAAGAAATCCCCCTCTAAAAGGGCTTCAGCCGAGATACATGTAACACTAGGTCATTTATACAAAAATGTTTTGCTACTTTTGCTGAATTTGTTCATCTGTGATTGTTTTTCCAAAACGAATAGCTATAATCAATCGCTTCTTTTAATTTTTGCATAGACGCATGTATCTGTAAGCCTTTTTCTGTCGGCAGAAAAGTCTTCATTTCGTAGAATACCCTCCAACTCATAACCTAATTTCTCAGGGATAGTACGACTTTTAGTATTGGTTAATTCACATCGTATTTCTAGTCTTCTTGCTTTTAAATCTATCATCGCAAAATGAGTTAACACATGTATTGCTTCAGTTATATAACCATTTCCGCTAAATCTAGTGTCAATCCAGTAACCTATCTCAAATTGTGGTTTTGCCCAATCAATATTGTGAAGACTACAAGTGCCGATAAACTCTTCTGACCCTTTAAGAAAAATAAGAAATCGTAAACTATCCCTATTTAAGAATTGTATATGAGCTGATCTTAAGTTAATTTCTGTGTCAGTAACCGTTGGTATACTTTGCGCAAAAGGCAACCAAGGTTGTAACTCGTTAATGGATGCTTGAATTGCAGCATTAACCTTTTCTCCATCACCAGGCTTTGGCATACGTAATAATAATCTTTCGGTATCTAAATTAGCAGGAATTTCAATTAATAGAGGATTCATAATATATAACACTCCTTTTTTCACTAATTCTAATTACAAAAACAAAAAACTTTCACCTTCAAGATATATATCTTGAGGACAAAAGTTATTTTTCCGTGGTACCACCCCAATTTATTGATGTGTCATCACACCAACCTCTTCAGGTACATAAATTATACCCTATTTCTATAACGGGAAATCCCGCCGTATTATCCCTTAGTTCGAAAACTCAGTTAGATACGGAGCTCCAAGTTTTTATTCACTAAGAAGATTAATGCTCCTTTACAGCATACCGGAGCTCTCTGGAAATAATCTCACCTTAATTACTCTTCTCTTCATAGCTTATAATCTTAATTAAATTTATTGAAATAATAGTACAAATTATATTAATTGTCAATTTATTGTATTTTTTCTTTAATTAGGAATACCGTCACATTCCTATTAGGGGCTCTGCCGCATCGCTATCAAGCTAATATTTTGAAGTTTCCCCAAAGCGGAAATTTTATTATTTTACAGTTATTTATGAGAATTCAGCTCATTGTTTTCATTTTGGGAACAATGAGTTTCTTAGCTTGATAGAGATGGGGTACTCCCCCCTTTAGGGTAGATTTTGTATTTTAGAGTATAATCAATTTCATTGTTTAATGGCACTCCAAACGTTAATATCGTTCTCATTTAAAATTGCTTTGATACTATCTTTTCTAAAAACTACCAAATATTCATAAGGTAAGGATAAAACTTGAATAATAGAAGGTCTGATTTTTAGTAGTTCATACGCAGAAATTGCTTCTAATTCTCCTGTCTCATCTGCTTCATTAACTGGGCCGATATACCAGCCAGAATCATTCTCATTACAATCACTAGACCTTTGTAAATAAATCTCATCTAGTTGGAATACATTTTTTGCAATCACTATTTTATCGTTAAATTTTGTCATTACACCTTCAATATTTAACTGACGTAGCCAATGCACTTGTTCTAGTTGTACCCATAAAGCAATTGTTAAATCATCAGTAGTATCTTGAAAAGGATTTTGTGTATAATCTGGAGCAAGAACATGATATCCATTTTCATGTTTAGATAGAATGAAAATAGACCAACCAATTTGTACAGTAAATCCATCAACTATTTTATTTTCTACTATAGATAACAAATAAAATAGCTTGTTCATTTCAAGGTTTAAAGCTTCTTCTGCTTTAGCTATTATATCTTTACCGCCTATATTTTTAATGGTTGTTTTCAAGTAACTTCAACCTTTCATTTATAGCTTTTTGAATAACTTTTCTAGCTATTCTTTCATGTTCTAACATTTCTAGCCTTACTTTTTCAGAACCTTCCCCGTAAAATCATTTTTTCTATTCGAGTATCTATTTACAAATCTCATAGTAACTCTTTATTCCTCGAAACTTTGACATGAGATCTTACCGCCTGCTAGTGTGGCATAAGAAGAATAACCGGCCCTTAACATACAGGGAACCGTTTTTTATTTTACTGCTTTTATTGAATTCTTGTCTCGTAATGATCTTAAATGATTGAAATTCTTTTTTACTCCCCCCTTTATTTAATCATGTACCTGCAAACTTAAGAAATATATACCCTTCTTTGCCTTAAATATGTATTCTTCAGAACTGCAGGCATAATAGCCTTTTGCATCTACTCGTACCCAATACACTTCGCATAATTCTTGTTCAAATTCAGTCAATAATAGCTCTATTATGTATAGTTTTGGTGTTAATCCATTCAACTCATAACCTTTTGGGATATTCCTAAACCAATATTCTATACCATCAGGATATTCGCAAAAGAGAAATTTTTCTTTCCAGTCTTTCAGTTGTATTAGTTCAACGTTGTCTTCTTTAGTGAAATCTTTTGTAAGTTTATAGATGTCGTCCTGTTTATTTGATGATAATAGAACTAATTCATAATAATTGCTCACCTGTCTAAATGCATTTACTTCTGCAAAATCTTGTAAGATTTCATGTATTGTTTTCACTGCTCATCCTCCTTTATTCCAAAATTCCTCATTAGAATCTAATATTCATTATAAAGCAATTTACACTCAGTAGTAACTTGAATTACCTATGGGATGTTGACGTTTTTGTATTTTTTAAACAAATACG
>NZ_JBALQK010000350.1:15579-16900 GCF_036965845.1 Bacillus sp. JJ1127
AAGCTATATGATTGTATTTTGATAAAAACGGAATTCGTTTTGCTACGGCCGCATATATTTGAAAAATAATTTTTGCTAACGGTTCTAATTTACGTGTACTTTGCATGATTAAAGCACTTGTGATAAATGTAAGGAATGCTCCTCCGATTACATCTGCTGGATAATGAACACCTACATAAATACGTGATACACCTACTAATATAGCCCATACTAAAGCGATATATTTAAGTTTTTCTCTTCTTAAAAGGAATGTAAATGCAATTGAAAATACAAGTACAGAATGATCACTTACAAATGATGAATCTGCTGCGTGTGGTATCAATTGATGCACATGATGTGTTATAAATGGGCGCGGATGATAATATACCGCATGAATCAAAACATTTATTAGTAATGCGATACCCATTGAAAGGACACTATATAAAACTGTATATTGTTTTCCTAGTGCTATCTCTTTTTTTCCATTATTGAACCATAAAATAAGCATGAAAAGAATAGCCACATAAGGTGCACTATTTGTAATTGTAATCATCAACTTATCTAAAAGTGCTGATGATCCGGCGACATCATTAATCCATTGAAATACTGTGTAATTCATATTATTCTCTCCCTATTTCCATTCATTGCACTTAAAATAAAAGTACAAGCTCTATTGCTTTACACAGTATACAACATCAATATGAAAATGGTCTTAAACTTTTCTCATTTGTTTCTCATTTTAACAAGAAAATATATGACAAAACCTTAAGCATTTTTTATAAAAAAATATGTATAGTACCTCAGATCCTTTGAGTGGCGCTATAAAATTGATATTTTTGGTCTTCATCATGTACGAATATTTCTAACAAAAGAATACGAAAAAAATTATTAAGAAATAAGATTTTATTCCGCACAAAGGACTATATTTCCAAATTGTGCACCTTAATATTTTTATGTACTAAAAATATCGAAACAAATAAAATGATATTCAAGTACACCACAATCAAAAAAGCATGAAATACAATGTGTATCTCATGCTTTCATTTCATAAACGTGTACAAGGGAATGTTATTGTGACAACTGTACCTTCACTTTCCTTGCTCGTTAAATTGATGTTTCCCCCGTACTTTTCCACAAGACGCTTTGCAATTGAAAGACCAAGCCCATTTCCACCCTGTTTACGGCTTCTTGCTTTATCTACTCTATAAAAACGATTGAGTACATACGGTAAATCTGACTCAGGTATTCCAACGCCATGGTCTATAATACGGATGATAATGTTTTTATTCTGCATATTCGTTTGAATACAAATATGTTTATTATTTTCTTTTGTATATTTAAC
>NZ_JBALQK010000351.1:0-1129 GCF_036965845.1 Bacillus sp. JJ1127
ATCGTTCGGGACAACCTGTAAAACAATTAAGCAGCGAGTATGGCATATCAGAAGTAACCGTTTATAAATGGATTAAAATATATTCTCCTATCACATCAGTTGATGAGGATGAAATGACGCTCGAAGATCTGAAACGAATGAAAAAAGAAATGCTTCGTCTAAAAGAAGAGAATGAAATTTTAAAAAAGGCTATGGCCATATTCGCGAGAAAATAAAAGATACAGAATTACACCAATTTATCGATTGTCAAAAAGAAACACACCCTGTTCATATGATGTGCCAAACTCTTGGGATAGCGAGAAGTTCTTACTACCAATCTCAGCACAAAATAGAGTCAAAGCGTCGTCGTGAAAATGAAGAATTAACCAAAAAAATTATACAAATTCATCAAGACAGTGGAGAGCGTTACGGTGCGCCAAAGATTCATCAAATACTATTGGAACAAGGATTACAAGTAAGCATAAAGCGTGTACAACGGCTCATGAAAAAAGAAAATATTCGTTCCGTTATCTTAAAGAAATACAAACCACATTCATCAAAATCAACCGTAGAGGAACGGATAAATCTATTAGAACAAGACTTCTCTACAACGACAATCAATGAAAAGTGGGTAGCGGATATTACCTATATTCACACGCAAAAAGATGGTTGGTGTTACCTTGCATCTGTCATGGATTTGTATTCTAAAAAAATTGTTGGATATTCATTTTCACGAAATATGACAACGAATCTTGTGGTAAAAGCGTTAGAAAACGCTTACTATACACAGAAACCACCAGAAGGTCTCATTCTACATACTGACTTAGGAACACAATATACAAGTCAAGAATTCCAAACGGTACTCGCGAACTATAAAATTACCCCCTCTTTTAGCAAAAAAGGGTGTCCATATGATAATGCTTGCATAGAGTCGTTTCATGCCACTTTAAAGAAAGAAGAAGTATATCGTACAAAATATGTCACATTTGAACAAGCAAACTTAGCATTATTTCAATACATCGAGGGATGGTATAACCGCAAGAGGATTCATAGTAGCATTGGTTATAAAACTCCCCAAGCAATAGAAGATCTAGCTAAAAAAGTAGCTTAGATTTAACTTTTTTGTGTCCAAAATATTGACTCAAATCCA
>NZ_JBALQK010000352.1:0-2377 GCF_036965845.1 Bacillus sp. JJ1127
CATCAATGTGAGTATCTGAGCCTGATTTATCCGGCGATATTCCAAGTACTTCATAAATGTCTTTTACAATACCTAATCAAGTAATACCTACATCTACTACCATATCTATCCCTGCGCTAGCCTTATTTTCTGCAATAGAAGCCACGGAAAAAAGAATACCTAATGCTGCTGTCGCAGGAATTACCTTCTTTCCAATTCCAGTTGTTTTAAATGTGTTTTTCATTCTGTTATCCTCTCTTTGTGAAATTTTTTACTTTTAAATTGATATTTAGAAGTTCATCTTACTTTCAATATCTTTCAAAAGTCTTTCATAATTATTACAAAAGACTTTCATTTATTTTAATTTGTAATAAGGAAAGTATTAATGGATTTGGGTCAATATTTTGGACACAAAAAAGTTAAATCTAAGCTACTTTGCTAGCTAGATCTTCTATTGCTTGGGGAGTTTTATAACCAATGCTGCTATGAATCCTCTTGCGGTTATACCATCCCTCGATGTATTGAAATAATGCTAAGTTCGCTTGTTCAAATGTGGCATATTTTGTACGATATACTTCTTCTTTCTTTAAAATGGCATGAAATGACTCGATACAAGCGTTATCATACGGTCAGCCTTTCTTACTGAAAGAGGGCTTTATTTTATAATTCGCGAGTAAGGTTTGAAATTCCTGACTTGTATATTGTGTTCCTAAATCAGTATGTAGAATGAGACCTTCTAATGGTTTCTGAGTATAGTAAGCGTTTTCTAATGCTTTTACTACAAGATTCGTTGTCATATTTCGTGAAAATGAATAGCCAACATTTTTTTTAGAATACAAATCCATGACAGATGCGAGGTAACACCAACCATCTTTTTGCGTGTGAATATAGGTAATATCCGCTACCCACTTTTCATTGATTGTCGTTGTAGAGAAGTCTCGCTCTAATAGATTTATCCGTTCCTCTACAGTTGATTTTGATGAATGTGGTTTGTATTTCTTTAAGATAACGGAATGAATATCTTCTTTTTTCATGAGCCGTTGTACACGCTTTATGCTTACTTGTAATCCTTGTTCCAATAGTATTTGATGAATCTTTGGTGCACCGTAACGCTCTCCACTGTCTTGATGAATTTGTATAATTTTTTTGGTTAATTCTTCATTTTCACGACTACGCTTTGACTCTGTTTTGTGCTGAGATTGGTAGTAAGAACTTCTCGCTATTCCAAGAGTTTGGTACATCCTATGAACAGAGTGCGTGCCTTTTTGACAATCGATAAATTGGTGTAATTCTGTATCTTTTATTTTCTCGCGAATATGGCCATAGCTTTTTTTAAGATTTCATTCTCTTCTTTTAGACGAAGCATTTCTTTTTTCATTCGTTTTAGATCTTCTAGCGTCATTTCATCTTCATCAACTGATGTGATAGGAGAATATATTTTAATCCACTTATAAATGGTTACTTCTGATATGCCATACTCGCTGCTTAATTGTTTTACAGGTTGTCC
Organism: Bacillus sp. JJ1127; assembly: GCF_036965845.1. Taxonomy (NCBI): domain Bacteria; kingdom Bacillati; phylum Bacillota; class Bacilli; order Caryophanales; family Bacillaceae; genus Bacillus; species Bacillus sp. JJ1127. The sequence goes on from NZ_JBALQK010000352.1 coordinate 1,487, forward strand.
CGAACGATATAATTCAACCACCATTTTTTTAAACTCTTCATTAAATTTCTTGTTTGTCATACGGACACTTCCTCCTTGAAATCCATTGTAAGGACTTAACTAAGTTGTGTCCATATGACTATACTAACTCCACACCTTAGCAATCTCTTTCGGCATTAAACCCAAAGCAACTCCTAAATTAACTTTATTCATAAACATAAATCTATTAGTTAAGATATAATCCGGTTCAACCAAAACAAAGCGTAATATTTTTTCAATCTCATGGTCAAGATACAAATGCCCTCGCAACACAACTTACAACTCATCTTCCGACTTAGTATCCTCGTTAAATTCCTTCAGCAATTCCTTCAGCTATTTCATCTGTATACTGCATATCCAGCCATCAATCCTATAATAAAAACACTTCTTCCAATTATTCTATCATCATTCATATACCAAATTTATAGAGGAAGCCCCAGCATTAAAACAAAAGACTTACCCGCTACACCAAATACAAAACAAGGAATACCACTAATTAGAATAACATTTCTCAATAAACAATATAACTTAACATGGTAAAATATTATTTGGATGGGAGTCCAATACATATTATTAAAATTAAGATGGTTCAAGTCGGAGGAAGGCACCTCATGGTGTCTTTTTTTAGTGGACAAAATAATATAAATTGTATTATAAAAATAAAAGGATAAAAAGAAAGGTAAGTGAATATCATAATTAATTTTGAACCGTTTAACCCAACTATAAATGACATAGCAATCAAACTTGCTATGGTACTGTTTATACCGTTATTCTTAGCATTGCTTGTCAAAGTAATACTGGTTCTGGTGCAAAAATAGAATAAAAGAGAATAAAGAGCATAGATTCCTAACGGAATCGTATCTTATGCTGCAA
>NZ_JBALQK010000353.1:0-3270 GCF_036965845.1 Bacillus sp. JJ1127
AAAGATTTTATGGAGTAATACCGACTTACCATACTTTATTGTTAGTGAATCAGACGACTGAAATAACAGCCAGTATATCTTCTCTATTAAATTGGAAAGATTTTTACTACATAGCAGATATGATCATCCTACCTTTTATCATATTTAGCGAATTGAAACTTAGTAAGAAACGCAAAGATATAAGGTTTTCAAAGAAGACGATAGGAATTACTTCCCTTTGTTTTATGTTAGCGATTTCCACATTTGTATATACGATGAACAAAAAAGATATTTTAAATGATAAAAAGAAATCTGAAAAAATGGGTGTTTTCTCATACAACTTATCTTTTCCCTTTAGCAAAGTATTCCCTGTGAATAAAGCTTATTCTATGGAAAATAAGAAAATAACAAATGAAATGATTAGAGAAATAAAGAAAGAAAAACCAGTAGAGAATCCTGAGTATAAAGGAGTCGCAAAGGATAAAAATGTAATTATTCTTCAGCTTGAATCACTACAGGAAAATGTAGTCGGATTAAAAGTGAATGGAAAATCCATTACTCCGAATTTAGATCGTCTACGTGAACAGTCGCTTTCGTTTTCTACCTTTTTTCAACAAACAGGGAAAGGGAATACAGTTGATGCAGAATGGAGTGTAAATACATCCACTTATCCAGGAACATATGAATTAAATTCAAATCGTTTTGCTGATCGAGAAGTGCCAAGTTTACCTAGGGTATTAAAGGAACATGGTTATGTAACGAATACATTCCATACGAATGATGCAAAATTTTATAACCGAAAACAACTATATCAAGCGTTAGGATTTGATAAATTTTATGACCAAAAATATTTTGGTAATAAAGATGTGATAGATATAGCTGCGAGTGATCATGTGCTTTATGAAAAAACACTTCCGGTTTTAAAAAAATTAGATGAAAAAGATAAGAAGTTTTATGCACATATTATCGCATTAAGCAGTCATCACCCTTTTAAAATACCGAAAGATAAACAACCTTTACCGTTGCCAAAAGAGTTAGAAGGAACGCAATTTGGAGATTATATTCAAGCGGTGAACTACGTGGATAGAGAATTAGGATTTCTCATAGAGGGATTAAAGCGTGAAGGATTATGGGAGAAGTCATTATTTGTTGTATACGGGGATCATCATATTATTGATACAAATTCTTTACCCGATAATTTAAAACAATACTTACCTGCATCACATGTAAAAAATGGGCAATTTGATCCATATCGCATTCCGTTTATGATTTATTATCCAGAATTAAAAGAAGGAAAAGATTTCAAAAATATAGGTAGTGAGATTGATATCATGCCAACGGTTATGAATTTATTAGGAATTCAGCCGAAAGACCAGGTTATGTTCGGACAAGACTTGTTAAATCAAAAGGATAACATTATTCCACAAAGATTCTATTTTCCAGATGGGACATTCATACATGAGAAGTATTGTTATATTCCAGGAGAATCATTTGAGGGTGGACAGGCTATCAATTTAGAAGGAATGCTGGTTCCATTGGAAGCAAACGTAAAAGACGATTTTGAAAAGACAAGGAAATTATTGAATTTGTCAGATCAATATCTTGAAAACCTTCCGATTAGAAAAGGGAAAGCGAGGGATTCATGATGAGAAAAATGATATTTGTTATGTTATGTAGTAGTTTTTTTCTCTTTACGATTTATCGCATGATAGATACGCCGCAGTTAGTAAATTTCTTATTTCCTGGACTTGAAGAGGAGATGCAAGAAAGAGCGGATCATTCTTAAAAAAAAATAAAATGAATAACATGTTAAATTTTATTATATGTAAGGGTGTGTGTTTGGGGTTTCCTGGTTAAAGAAACGTTATTTAGCTAGGAAGTTCTTTTTTCTTTGTCGATGGTTTTTCACTTATTCTTCCCTGCTGGCAAATCGTAGCTTATGTAATGAAAGTGCTTCAAAAGGGAGGAATCTTAACATGAACAAGCCTAATATAAAGAATGCAAGGAGAATTTTATGCGGAAATTGTGGGGAAAAATTTTAAGCTTGTTAACTATTGTTTCTTTATGTGCATGTTCGGCTCAAGAAACAGAGGGAAAACAAGAGGAAGTAAAGGGGAAACAAAACATTAAACAAAAGCAAGAATACACTATAAATACTTTAGATAGCGAGGAGTTATTAATTGCTCACGCAATGGGAAGTGTGAAAGCAAAAGGAATTAATCAACGTTTTACCAACTCTAAAGAGGCCCTTCTAGATAATTATAATGAAGGTATTCGAGCGTTTGAAACTGATTTAAACTTGACAAGTGATGATCGATTAGTTGCTAGACATGATTGGAAAGATTATTTGTATCAAACATTGGGACAAAAGAAACCAGAAGGTGTCGGAACAAACAAACCGTTATCTTATAAATCATTTAAATCCTTGATGATACATGATACGATACATCCATTAGATTTTGAGGAAATTATACAAATTATGAAAGAAAAGAAAGATATTTATCTTGTCACTGATACAAAAGACAACAATCTGGATATTATAAAAAAACAATTCGAATATATTGTAAATAAAACTAAGGAAGTTGATGAGTCCATATTAAACCGTATCATTGTTCAAGTGTATACGAGAGATATGTACGACATGGTGGAGCAAATTCATCATTTTGACAAAGTAATCTATACGTTGTATCAAAGTGCAGATACAAATGAACAAATTCGTGACTTTGTAAAAGATCATGATAATGTGTTTGCGATTACATTTTCACCTGATTTGTGGGAGAAACGGAAAGATGCAATTCCGATGATAAAGGATATGGGAAAAAAAGTGTATATGAATACTTTTAACACAGAAGAGGAATTAGCGTCATATCGAAGTGCTGGTGTCGATGGATTTTACACAGATGAATTGAGACAAAAACAAAATGGCTTAGTGATTACAACCGGGAATACAAATAGATAAGGGTAGATGCCATTTTATGTCCAAAGAGCTGTCCAAAAAGCCAGTTATCCTGACTTTTTGGACAGCTCCTTTTTGGACATAAACTAGTTGGGTAATAGTACTAGTATTACTTAGATTAGAGTACCTAAAAGGCCGCCTAATAAGTTTGTTACTAAATCTACTACAGGAGTTAAAAGTTTTGTAAGCATAATTTTTCCCCTCGCCTTCATTATTTTACCTTGCAATATGATTATATAGAATTTTTTACATATTTGGAAGTTTATATGTAAAATTGCATAAAAATGGTTTTTGATTATAATAATAGGAAATTATATGTTAAAGAATACTAAATT
>NZ_JBALQK010000354.1:0-1057 GCF_036965845.1 Bacillus sp. JJ1127
GTATTTAATATTTACGGAATATTAAGTTTTATTCACTGTAAGATTTATATGTAAATTAAATTAAAATCTCTGTTATTAACACTATCATTCCTACAAGAAGAAAGAATTCAATTGAAATCAAGAATACATTTTTCTGTGGCCTTTTACATTCTTTTATTAAAGTGAAAATGGCACTAATTGCTACAAAGGTGAAAAGAATGAGTCGTATCATATCTGGCATTTTAACCACTTCTAATGTTAGATTGAATACATTATATTGAGATGTTTAAATGTTAAGGTGGTTATTAATATAAATTAAGTGAAAAATAAGCAGAATTTAAACGAAATAATCCTTTTAGTGAATAGAGTTTAATTTGAACGGAGGGGAAGCGTATCGTATGAACCAATTGTCATTCTTTGAAAACATCGATGAAAAAGAAATGCGTAAACTTGTAGTGAAAGAGTTGAAGAATTACAAAGCATTACGTGTCCGGATGAGAAATCAAGAAGAACAAATGCAAGCAGAATGCGCCGTTATCTTCCCGAAAATGAAGACCATGCAGTGGATTATTTAAATACAAAACGTGGATTGATTGCAGGTGCTGCGACAGTCCTTTTTTATTTTGATGAGATGGGTGAGATTAGGTACAAGTCATATCCGATTAATATATGCTTGCAGCTATCCATCGACATAAAGATAAAGTCGGTGATAAAGAAGTTGAGTATGTGGAAATGTTTTCGAGGATAGCAATTTTTGAATATATATTTTGTCTGCATATAAAGTTTATAGCCTGTCAATAATAGTTTTGATTTTTAAATAAAGCTATAGGAGGTTTTTTTATGCCGTGGAATGATATTTGGCAGGCTGATATGGATGATAGTGGATTACTGCCCTTAATTAAGGGCGAAAATGAAAATGAAGTGGAGCAATCTAATGGATATTTAGTTGTAGACTTAGATCCTTATGGTCCTTCGGATAGAAATCATGATCCAAGTTCACGTAATGAAGTACATGTTCTTACAAATGTTCATATTAAGAAGAAAAAATCATATGAACTAGTTGAAAAATTATTTGATA
>NZ_JBALQK010000355.1:0-3075 GCF_036965845.1 Bacillus sp. JJ1127
ACATAAAACCCCTCTTTTTAGGTGGGAGAGAGCATCTGGCCATGCATAGAAGCGGTCAGGGCCTTTTTCTGCCACATGCGAAGTAAAAACAGAAAGAGCAAACGAGTGTAGGTTACTTTTTATTCTGCATAGCAGGGATTTAGATGTCGAAAAATTAAAATGGATTTATATAGAAAAAAACTAAACTTAATCTTTTCCTTTACAAAATTCTATTATATCGCATGTCAATGTGAAAAAATATGTTTAAAGATGGAACTTTTCAAACTGATAAGAATGTCTATATTTTGTCATATCAAAAATAGATATTACAAAACTGTAAGACCCTTGTAATATAAAAGGATGCCTCCTTATATGTTAAGGCATCCTTTTTTGGATTATTTTAATTGAACTTTAACTGGCGGTAATGGTTTTTCAGGATGATATGGTGACATTTCTACTTCTAGCACATAATTTTTTAGACTAAAATTCTTTACACCATATTCCCCATCCAACTTAAATGTCGCTTGAAACTGTAATTTCTCCTTATTCAATACTTTTACATCGCTTCCCTTTACAACATGACCAATTGGTGCAAATTCCTCATCTACATACGAAGAATCAATTAAATTCATAATTTCACCACGATTTATCAACTCATCCATGGAATTACGTTTTGTATCGGCATTTTGAAGTGTATATTGCACAATTAATCTCTGTTTTTTATGTTGAATTTTATTTACGACAATCTTTAAATCACTACGAGTACTTTGTATTTCAAATGGTGTCTTTTGATTTAAAGACTGAATAGATGGCTTTTCAGACAACCTCACATTTGGATGCAGTGTAATAAATTCTGCGTTCTCTGGAATTTTCCCAAAAACAGATCGCTCATCAGACTCTATCTGATTCCCAACCTTTTCCCTACCAAATTCAATACCTGACGTTTTAAAATCGATTTCATGTCCCTTATCATCAGTCACTTTTCCGATTCTCGCTAAATCATTTTCTCCTATAAGTGGATAAATGGCTTTATAGTCAATCGCAACGGATCCTTTTCCAACTGTAATCTTTTCAAAGTTAAATGTATGTTCTTTATCTTCACTACTTACGGATTGCTGAGGATGAATCATTTTATTCTCCAATTGTTGTACTGGAATATCAAATTTCCAAATCCCTTTTGTGTCTCCGATAGACGTAATGGTAATTGGTAATGTTGTATTTTGAGGAAGCTCTTTTTCTGGATAATCAATATGAATATTCCCGAACCAACCGTCTTTTGTTATTTTCCCATCAAATGAAGCTGCACGCCCCCATTTCGGACTTCCATCAACTAGTTTAAAATCATAGTAAAAACTATTGGCAAAAGTATTCTTTATCTCTACTTCGTCTGGATTATCTACTTTAAATGTAATCCCAATTCTACCACCATCATAATACACACTGTTCATCGTTACACTAATTCCATTGCTTACCGCTTGCTGATTTAGTTCGGTTACAAGCTTACTTGCTGACAGATTTTGACCAATTGAATCATGAAAATGCGAATAGATTTTCCCAATAATCGGAACTTCCGCTAATACACGAGTCATTTGTGGAAATACAAATCCTGAGCCTAGTATCCCTATACAGATTGAAGCTACAGTTAACAAAGCAATTTTTCTTTTCCTATATATCTTTTTGACTGGTTTTTCTGCCTTTGCCTTAGTAATACCTTTTTGTATAGCCAGATTCAATTCTTGTTTCGGAACATCAATTTTATTTACTTCGTCATCAAACCACTGCTTATCCAATCCTCATCACTCCCCCCTAATAATTTTTTTAGAGATTTCCTTGCCCGATGCAAATACGTTTTGACTGTTCCCTCCGGTATATTCATTTGCCAAGCAATTCGATTAATCGGAAGATCATAATAATAATATAAAATGATTACCGTTTGATAATTTTCATCCAACCTTTGAATCGCTTCCTGCAAATCAATATTTTGCTCAATTTGATGTAGTTTGTTCGGTACCTCACCATATGTATTTGCTTCTCTTCCGTCCTCTATCTTCTTCACTTTTTTCTTTTCACCTAATAGCTGATAAGCATTATGTATAAGAATACGTGTCAACCATGTCAAAAAATAGTTCGGTTTCTTTAATTGCTCTATGGATAAATACGCTTTATAAACTGTTTCTTGTACAACGTCCAGTGCATCTTCTTTATTCTGTACATATAGATAAGCAGTCCGATACAACTGGTCTTGATATAAACTAATAAGCTGTTCGAAAGCTGCATCGTCACCTTTTCTTGCCTTTTTGACTAATTTTATTTCATCCATCGTATCCCCTCCTTTCATTTATTAGATAGATAGCGGGACAGTTTGGTTTCAATTTTTTTTGTTCCATACAAAAGAGCACATTCAATCGAATGTGCTCTTTTCCTATCACATACTATTTATCGTTTTCCTCTTTTTCCCTATCAAACCATAATAGTTCATCATCATCCACATCACCATTATAATTGATGAGTATCTCTTCTCCTGCTTTTATATCCGTGTAAGCATAAAAGTCAAATGTATGATTATCAAAGTTAATTTCATACGTCGCATTCGGTTTATAAGCATGGTTAAACAGCATACCGTATCCTAAAAGGATTGCGGTATGATTTATGCCATACTCAAATGCGTAGTCAGCAAGTAATGTTTTCTCTATAAATTGATGTTCCTCATTCGGATAAGCGATAACTGGCGCTTCATGTAGAAGTTCTCCTTTTTTTATATCACGCGTCGCAAATACTCCCCTATTGAATTCTCCATCACTAAGTGTAGAAGCCTTTATTTCAATCATGTTCGTCACCTATACATTTCTTTCTTTGAAGTATTTTATCTCCTTAAGATTGACAGATAATGAAGAGAAAAGCAATTGATTTCATTCAAAACCCTCACTCAGCACAAAATATACAAAAAAGGGGCAAATGATTTTTTTGTGATTCTTTCTCAAGATGAGAAAAACATTTTTTAGCCATTCCATTTACTGAATCTCGCTTTCCTCATCATATACTTATATAAATCCATTTTAATTGTTCGGCACCTAAATTCCCTGCTATGCAGAATAA
>NZ_JBALQK010000356.1:0-1943 GCF_036965845.1 Bacillus sp. JJ1127
CTTCAAAAATATCTGTACCATCGTACAGTTGGAGTATATTCATTGAAATCACTAAACTTAATAAAGAATATAAAAAAGATACGGCGAACTTTTTCACTAGAATTCACCTCATTTTTCAATTACAACATTCATTTTTTATATTACTTGGTTACTCTATGTTTCTAACTAACATTTTTGCACCAGAACCCTCATCTTTTCATAATTATACCTGCTCAAAAAGGGCCACTGCATAGGAGTTTTCTTTAACTAGCGGTCTGTTCACACATCGGTTCAAATTCACTTTATATTGCAATTCCCTAAAAAATGCTACTAACTTTAAGAAACTATATTTCTGATGAATGTTGAAAATAAAAGAAGAAGATACATATTCGAGCCTTAAAAATCATATTTAGTAACGATTGATGAAAATTAAATTTTGGAGGCTATCATAATGAATGAAAAGCATCATAAACAGAGGCAACCTTTATTAGAAGAAAACCATTATGAGAATCGAGATCTCTCCAATGAGCCAGCTAAACTTCATTCCCAGACGATCGGCTCTGGGGGACCTGTACTGGAACAAGATGGTGTACTACACGAAACCTTACAAGAATTTATTTATGAAAAGATTTTAGAAAGACCTGTTCATGCAAAAGGATTTGGTGCATTTGGTTATTTTCAAACGGTATATTCGATGTCCGAACATACAAAACTGAGCTTTTTACAAAATTCTAATCAGAAAGTTCCTGTTATGGTTCGCTTTTCGTTAGCTGTCAGTACGAAAGGAACACCTGATACATCTAGAAATGTATGGGGTTTTGCTACAAAATTTTATACAGAAGAAGGCGTTTTTGACCTTGTATGTAATCACATTCCTGTCTTTTCTGTTCGTGATGCGATACGATTTCCGGAATTTATTAAAGCATTCTTACCTTCACCAAAAAATAATTTAATTGACCCTGATAGGTTTTGGAGCTTTGTAGCAAGAGCGCCTGAATCGGTTCATTTTGTTGTACGTTTATACTCTGATGCTGGTACAGTAAAAAGTCTTCGCCACATTTCAGGACATAGTGTAAATACATATGTTTGGAGAAATGCTCAAGGTATTAGAAAGTACGTTAAATACCATTGGTACCCATTTGAAGGTGTACAATACATTGGTCGCGAAGAAGCAAATAGACTAGCCGCTGAAAATCCTGATTACGCTGGTAAAGATTTATACGATACGATTGCGGGTGGTAAACCAGTAGAATATGGCTTATATGTCCAGCTCATGGACCCAAAGGATGAAGCAAATCTTTCTTATGATCCTTTAGACGATACAAAAGTATGGGATGAAAAAGAGTATCCCCTAATACCAGTAGGAAAAATAGTATTAAATAAAAATCCTGATAATTATATGGAACAAATAGAAAAAGTCGCCTTCTCCGTTTCTAATTTACTAGACGGCGCAGAATTATCTGATGATAAAATACTGCAGGGCCGTGCCAATATTTATAGTGACTCTCAAAGAAGAAGAATTGGAGCTGAATTTCGTAAATTACCGGTTAACCAGCAGCAAAGTTGGACACCAGCTAATCAAATTACAAGTGGTGATGGAAGATATGTTGAAGGCAAACTAGAAAGAACTTCTATAACAAAGCAAGACGATTTTGGGCAGGCTGGTGAATTCTATACGAGGTTAACTCAAATAGAAAAAGAACATCTTGTCGAAAATTTAGCTAGTGATTTGAAAGTTATATCTGATGATATTAGAAAGAAAGTTATGGAGTATTTCAATAAAGTATCATCTGACTTAGCAAAAAGAATTGAGATTGAAATAAAAAAGTGATAAGAAGATTAAAAAACGTCATTATTACGATTAAAATGACGTTTTTTTGTATAAAATTTATTAATTTCCATTATGTTCTTAATAACCAGATACTTTCACAAATACTACATTGCATTGAAATATAATTTGATTA
>NZ_JBALQK010000357.1:0-2300 GCF_036965845.1 Bacillus sp. JJ1127
TGTTTTATGTTGTTTTTATTTTATCTGGTGTAAGTCTTCGCTGTTATGTAACCTTGTAAAAAGTTTTTCTAGCTCTATTATATACAATTATCTGACTTTTGTGAATGGAAAGAATTCAAAAAATTTATATTACTATAAAATTTTTTATTTAAACATCTGTATAATGTTCATCACAGCATAGGCAATTCCAGCTCCGATTAACGGTCCTACAGCGACTCCATTAAATAATGCAACTGCAATAATAGTTCCAAATACGAGAGCTGTTGTAATATGTGGATCGCTTGTTAATAATTGCACACCACCCTTTGCCAAAAGAGCAACCGCTATCCCTGAAGCTAATGCAATCCATGCATAATAAGATTTAGTTGCTTCCCCCAGCTGCTTAAAGCCGATTTCACCTGTAGCGATTGGAACAAGAACGGCAATTGTAATAACCGTTACCCCAAGATTAATTCCTTTCGTTTGTAAATATGGAAGAAGCTTATCTCCTAAAAACGTCCACTTTAATAAAAATAACACACCAACAGCTACTGTAAGTGATTGATTTTTAGCAATAAGTCCAACAATAAGTAGTATGAATAAAAATAAAGTTGATTGACTAATCATGATTGCACTTCCTTTCTGAAAATAATGAACCTGTTTCCAAACAAAATTACCGTTAAACACATCGTTATACAAGTTATAGAGCGGTGTATTTGTTCATTGCTATAAATCAGTCAGCAAAGCATAACAGATTACAAATAGAACTTTTATATTTTAAAACTCAAACCAGAATGAAATATTTATACTGACCGCGAAAACAGATTACTCTCCTTTCTTTTCTGATAAGAAACAGGTAAAATAAAAAGGAGATAAAGTGAGGTTCTTTCCACACAGAAAAAAGAACATCATTGCTGTTGGTTAGCCCTCACCATCAGGCTTTTACGAGCAGATGGTTCCACCGCTTAAGGTGTGTCATAACGCCCGCAAATAGCAGGATAAATCCATCATTCCACTATAACATATTACAATTTGGAATGGGAGGTCAGCACCTTTGAATCGAAACTCACTATACATCTTATTACGACTTATTACGGTCATTGTAGCAACAGTAATTGGATTTTATGTCCTTCTATATGTTTTTGGTCTTATATACCCTTTTATCATCGCCTTAGCATTTGCTTATTTGATCAATCCAGTCGTCAATTTTCTCAATCAAAAACTACAATTCCCTCGTGCATTAGCGGTACTCGTCAGTTTAATTCTCGTGTTCGGTGCCATCGTTGGACTCGTTACATACCTTGTGACAGAAGCGATTTCCGCCACAACCTACTTGCTACAAGTTGTTACTGACAAGTTTCCAACCATCTTCCAATATGCACAACAATTTGCACTTAATAATATTATGCCTCTCTATGATGATTTAATTTCTAAATTTAATCATCTCGGGGAATCACAGCAATTTACAATTACACAAAACATTCAAAACCTAGGAACAGACGCTACAAAACAAATGAAAGAACTGTTAACCGCTATTATTAGTGGATTAACCAATTTTATCAGCGCACTTCCAAGAACTTTAACTGTCCTTGTTTTCGTCTTATTAGCAACTTTCTTTATTAGTTTCGATTGGCATAAACTGGCTCATAAAGTAAGACGATTTCTCCCAAATCGCGTACACGGATATGGAAAGACTATTTTTGTTGATTTAAGGAAAGCGCTATTTGGATTTGTAAAGGCACAACTCACACTCGTATCTATGACAACCATCATTGTATTAGTTGGACTCTTAATTTTACGCGTACCATACGCAATTACAATCGCGCTCATTACGGGTGTTGTAGATCTACTTCCTTATTTAGGAACGGGGGCCGTCTTTGTCCCTTGGATTATATATGTATTTTTCACAGGAAATACAGCGTTCGCAATCGGGCTTCTCATTTTATATATCGTCGTAATTGTCCAAAGACAACTCATGGAACCAAAAGTACTATCATCCAATATCGGACTCGATCCATTACCAACACTTATTGCCTTATTCGTCGGATTTAAGCTCTATGGTTTTTTAGGATTAATCATAGGTCCCGTTACATTAGTACTATTAAACACATTGCACAAAGCTCATGTCTTTCATGATTTATGGAAGTTTATTAAAGGATCACCATTAAAATGATTTTGGGGGCTTATACGGGATAAAGCATTCCACTCAATTTGTCTCGGTAACTTTTATTCGCAACCAAATAAAACAAGGGAATTATCTATTTGCTATGGATAATTCCCTTGTTTTTTGCGTAAAATACTCTCATTGAGAATACTATTAC
>NZ_JBALQK010000358.1:0-2144 GCF_036965845.1 Bacillus sp. JJ1127
TCACAAAACAGTTACTACTATATTTTTATAATGTTTTATATAATTTCAATACAGTATATGAAATTATCATTCTTGTCATTCCTTATCCATTTGATAATGGTAATAAAAAACCACCTAAGATTATTCTTAGGCAGTTCGATTTATTATTATTTAGCTAATGATTTCGTTTCTCTCATTACATCAATGAAGTATCCCCAGTTATTCAATACAGAAGAAATACTAATATGTTCATCTGGTGTATGAACATTAAAAATATCTGGTCCAAATGAGATAGCATCTAACTCAGGCATTTTTTGAACAAATACACTACATTCGATACCAGCGTGAACTGCATAAATTTCAACATCTTTGCTATATTTCTCTTTATGCACTTTTTCAAACAAATTGCGAATTGGAGAATTGGGATTGTATGGCCATTCTGGATACTCAGATTCTTTTTCAAATTGCGCTCCAACTAACTCAGCAATCTGCTTAATTTCATTCATAATGTGCTGCTTTAAACTACTTACAGAACTTCTAACTTCGTTCTTCAATTTAATTTCATTATGTAGCGTTTCAATAACCCCTAGGTTTGTTGAACTTTCTACAAGTCCTTTAATGTCCATGCTCATGCCTTGGATACCATTTGGAATTAAGAATAAAGAAGAAATGAGTTGTTTTTGTGTTTCTTTTGCAAACACTTTTTCCACGTTTCCTTCTAATTTTGTAAGTGAAACATGCACATCAGGATCTACAGCGCGCAGTTCTTCCTGTAGAACACGTGTCCATTCTTCTACTTTTTCTTCTACCTTTTGTGCATCATTTACAGATAATAAGATTGTTGCTACACTTTCACGTGGAATTGCATTTGTTTTTAATCCACCATGAATTTCACTCATGTTAAATTGAACTTCATTCGATAAATCATAAAGAACTCGTCCTAACACTTTATTCGCATTACCACGTTGCTTATCAATTTCCATACCAGAATGGCCACCTTTTAGCCCTCCAACATATAGACGATATGCAACTAAATCAGCAGGTGCTTCATCCCAAATAATCGAAATTGTTTCAACTGCTTTTGCTCCGCCTGCGCTACTCACTAGTAATTTATGATCCTCTTCAGAGTCAATATTAATAAATATTTTCCCGTCAAAATGTTTCGGATCAACAGCAAAAGCACCACCCATTGTTGTCTCTTCTTCTGTTGTAATCACAACTTCAAGAGCTGGATGCGAGATATCAGTTGAATCTAATAGCGCTAATGCATATGCAACTGCAATACCATTATCTGCACCTAAAGTCGTTTGATTTGCATACAGCATGTCCCCAACAATTCGCAATTGAATTGGGTCCTTTTCAAAATCATGAACAGTTGCTTGGTTTTTCTCACAAACCATATCCATATGACCTTGGATGATAATCGCAGGAACTTTTTCGTATCCATTAGTTGCTGGCTTTTTAATGATTACATTTAACGCTTCATCTTGTACAACTTCTAAATTACGATTCTTGGCAAATTTCACTAAGTAGTCACTAATTTCTTTTTCATTCCCTGATCCTCTTGGAATCTTTGAAATTTCTGCAAAATGATAAAATACAGGGTGCTTTGTTAATTGTTCTAAATTAGAATACATGTTTAAGCTCCTCTCCTAAATACAAATGATTGGATGAAAGTTCTTTTTAAATTTCAGAGCATTCTTTTCTTTACCATTATATCATGTACCACCGTTTTACTATAAGCATTGGTATAATCATTTTTTTTTACATATATAAAGTAGTATTTTATCTCAGTATTACAACTAGCAACATACTACATCTATGATAATAATAGCGGGATAAAAACACTTCGAAATCTAAATTATTAGCATCATTTCTAAGGTTGATTATCTAAATGGCATACTTTAAGTGATAAGCATACAGGATTAAATGTAGACTAATTTTTAGGACTATATTTTTTTTATTACTAATTACGGTATGTGAAATCATTCAATTCAAACTAGAAAAAGCCCTTAAATATTAGTTTAAAACAAAATAAAAAAGAAAATGCTTCTATGCATTTTCTTTCAATTTTTTCCCTTGTATATATTTTGATGCATCATTACGCATGAGCTGTTCTAACTGATTAATATTTTCCGTTGATGCACCTTTTAGAAGAGAGAAAT
>NZ_JBALQK010000359.1:0-3692 GCF_036965845.1 Bacillus sp. JJ1127
TGTTTGGGGAGTCGGATACAAAATTGAGGATTAAATTATTGCAAGGGATTAGAATGAAATTTTTTCTTGCTTTTATATGTAGCATTTTATTCGCTACCATATGCATTATACTATTTCAAAGTTTGGCTGGAAGTATATATGCAGATGTTGCTAGGTACGAAGAAGAATATTCCTTTATCTATTTTGTTATTTTTCTTATTTTAACTTCATTCTTTTTCTTATTATTGTCAAAGAGTACAGTAAAACGAATAGAACAAATCAATCATAGTGTGAAACAGATAAGCAAAGGTAATTTAGAAGTACATATACCTGTTTTGAAAAGTGATGAGATTGGAGAATTAGCAACGAATATTAATGGAATGGCTGAAAGTTTAAAGGAATCGATTGAGAAAGAAAAACGATCACAAGAAATGAAAAATGAAATGATTCATAATATCTCCCATGATTTACGAACACCTGTAACATCTTTAATAGGCTATGTTGATTTAGTAGAAAGTAAGCTTCATTCAAATGTAGAGGAATGCAATCAATATGTAGCAGTATTAAAGCGGAAAAGTTATGAGTTAAAGGATCAAATAGATGATTTATTGGAATATTGTCATATAAACTACAAGGAAATTCAGTTACATAAAGAGATAATAGGAGTTAAAGCATTAATAGAACAAATTATGATTGATTTTGTACCACAATTAGATAAAGCAAAGCTGCACTTTGAGATTGAGTGTAAACAAAATTTGCAAATTGAAGCGGACATAAGCCTAATAGTGAGATTAATGCAAAATGTAATTAGTAATAGTATTTTGTATGGAAAACCCGGAAAGAAAATTACCATTCAGATTCAACAGAAAAAAATGAATGTCGAAATAAAAATTAAAAACTATGGACAATGTATCTCAAAAGAAGATCTTCCATATATATTTGAAAAATTTTATCGTGGAGAAAAATCAAGGAATGCTCATACTGGTGGAAAAGGAATGGGGCTGGCTATTGCTAAAAGTATTGCTCAGCTTCATAAAGGGGATATAACGGTATGTAGTAGCAATGAAGAAACAACATTCGCGATCCTTTTACCAGAATATAAAGAAGAATTGTAAGAAAGTCGTAAGTATTTCTTTCATATGTCTTAAAATTTGTTTTGTATCATAACGAATGAAGATATAGAAACGGAGGATACAGCATGTGGGAGAAAATAATACTTACAATTTTATTTATCGTTTTGTTTATAAGTTGGGGTTCAATTTATTTCGCTAGGGGCATTATATCAATCATCGCTTGGTGGGGAGTACAAGTTTTTAGTGTTTTTTCGATCATTATCCTAACCATTTCGGTTATTGCAATTACACGAAATTTATTTTCTAGAAGACGTTTACATAAAACAATTATTTTTATTTTTGTTTTATCCATAGTTGGAGCTTGGCCAGCATGTTGGTTTGCCGGGATAGGGCAAATTGCTTATCCAGCAGATGTTCATTCGGCAACCCCGAAAGCAATGGTTCGTCTTCCGTTGAATCAAGCCGCGTTAGTCGGATGGGGAGGCGATCGAATCGAAACAAACTATGCTCACGCCATGGTGCCCAATGAACGCTGGGCATATGATCTTCTTGTTCCTCCGGCTGGGATCAAAAGCTCAAGGCTAGAAGACTACGGTATATATGGAGTGGAGGTAGTTGCTCCGGCTTCTGGAACGGTTGTATCCATCAATAATGATGAACCTGACTTGAAACCAGGAACGGATGACTTTGATTCTATGGCTGGCAATCACATATACTTACGCTTAGATGAAACAGGAACATATCTTATTCTTGCACATTTGAAGAAAGGATCGGTACGAGTGAAGGCAGGAAAACATGTAACAGAAGGAGAAAGCCTTGCCCAAGTTGGAAATTCAGGAAGTTCCAGTGAGCCACACTTGCATATTCATCATCAGCGGCAAAATCCATCCGAGACGAGCATGTTTCTTTCGGAAGGTTTGCCATTATATTTTCGGGATATTGATGGAGCAGCTATGCCAACAGGTGGCGTTCGTATGGAGAATGGAAATGAGGTACCGGTAGGAGATGTGATTTCACCTTTATCATGAAAATTCCCCTCTGCATTTCAAGCAGAGGGGAATTTTCATTAACCAACAAATGTTTGATACAGTAAGAAAATATTTAAAGCGATAACTAGCGCAGCAATTAACCAGGCAATTACGTTTGTAATAGGGTGATTAGCTAGTGAGCCCATAATTTTTTTACTACTTGTAAACATAATAAGTGGTACTAATGCAAAAGCGATACCAAATGATAATACAACTTGACTCATGACAAGAGCATAAGTTGGATTCACCCCTAAAGCGATAATAACAAGGGGGGGAATCATTGTAACGAATCGTCGTAAGTATAAAGGTATATGCATTCGAATAAAACCTTGCATGATAATATCACCAGACATTGTTCCGACAGAAGAACTAGATAAACCAGCAGCTAACAACCCAACTCCGAAAAGGCTGGCAGATACAGGACCAACTAAAGTGCCAAATTCTCTAAAGGCAACATCTAAATCTTCAACATGTAATCCGTTTTTGAAGAACAAGGCAGCGGCTACAATTAACATACTTGCATTAATTGCTCCAGCAATCACCATTGCTATAATGATATCAATGAATTCAAAGCGGAAGATTTTTTTGCGTTGTTCCTCTGTTGTTCCTACCACGCGGCGCTGCGTCAAAGCAGAATGTAAATAAATCGCATGTGGCATTACAGTTGCACCTAAAATTCCAGCGGCAAGTAAAATGCTATCTATACCTTGGAATTTAGGAATAAATAGTCCTGCAAGAAGAGGGCTTAGCTCTGGTTTTGCATAAAATACTTGTACACCAAATGCTATAACAACAATAAAAATCATCCCTGTAATAATAGCTTCTAATGGACGGAAGCCTCTGCGCTGAAATTCAAGTATAATGAATGATCCAACTGCCGTAATTAAAGCAGCGGGCAACATTGGAATGCCGAAAAGTAAATATAGCCCTAAAGCGGCTCCGATAAATTCAGCCAAATCAGTAGCCATTATAACGAGTTCACCTTGTATCCATAAACCAATTGAAACGGGTTTTGGAAAATGCTCGCGAGCGACTTCGGGAAGGTTTTTACCAGTAGCAATCCCTAATTTCGCTGATAGAGACTGAATTAAAACAGCCATTAAATTGGAAGCGAGAATCACCCAAAGTAATAAATAACCGTATTGTGATCCAGCTGCAATATTTGTAGCAAAGTTCCCAGGATCAATATAAGCAACGGAAGCAATAAAAGCAGGTCCTAAAAAGGGTAATAATCTTTTTAGTCCTTTTGTTTCACCACTTAAAGCGAGGTGGGCAGATTGAACCGTTGTACTTTGAGGAGGGACTTGCGCATCGTTTGTTATATCTTTATTCATAGTAGTATTCCCCTTTAGTTTCTTAGCTTGCTGCAATTATTGTATGTATTCTTACTAGTTATTTCAATACATTTAGATATTTTTATTTGAACACAAATGTTTCCTTAATGCAAATTATATGAATGTATGCAATAAAAGGTGTGCCGAAATTGAGAAATAGATAATTATTTAACAAAAATGAACAAAATAGCCAATATGCAGTTGTAACTTTTTGGAATTCAGGTAGATAAAGAGAGTTGGTCGCTAATATGAATTATATAAATCCATTTTCATTTTTC
>NZ_JBALQK010000360.1:0-10419 GCF_036965845.1 Bacillus sp. JJ1127
TAAGCTTATGTTAAATCAAATAAATTTGAAAAAAGATAACGCCTTTAAAGAAAAAACGAAAAATTTTTATTTTCTTTATTAATATTTTTAATTCCTCTTTTATTGATTTAGTTACAGTTAATAATTGTTTTGTTCTAGAGTTATAATTGAATAAGCCTGTACGCTGTACAGACTTATTCATATTTGGTTATTCGTTACTTTTCTGTTTCTATAATACGTTTCATTGCCTTCATTTGACCGATATGGTCCGCTTCATGGTACAGCATCATACCGTAAAGCTCACCTACTGTTTCCAATCCTAAGAACGGCTCCGGAAGCTTCTTTTCAAATGATTCTGTCGGAATTACTTTAATGCGCTATGCTTGCTCTTGTAATTGGGATATTAGCACCTCTAGTGAAGGGCCTTCTGTTTTCCATTCAGATGGCCTTGTATCCAATCCGAAAAGGCTTGGATACTCGCTTGGCAAATGCTTAAACTCTTTGCCAAACATGAACGACTCTGCTGCAGTTAACACATGACCGATATGCCAGCGAATTGTGTTGTTGAAGCCATCCGGCTGCTTATCCGCAGTTTTAATATCCAACGTTTGCATAAATTTAACTAATGCTCCACGCGTTAATTCAAATTGCTTTAAACCCACCGTTTTATTCATTCTATCGCTCTCTTTCTCATGTACTTTTTATTTTAATATATCAGTAACAGTCACGAAATACACCTAAAAAGCTTAACTAATGAATGAACCGAGCCCCAAATAGTGGACACTAAAAAAGTGGAGCTATTCAGAGTTCGGTTCACCCTTAATAATCCGATTTTTTTATTTCCGCCAAAAAGTTGAACAGTCTGCCTTATCCAAAATATTAAACTCGATCATTTTCTCAAGTAATGAGAAATCAACCGGACTATCCCACTGGATACGTACCCACTGCTTGATTACATAATTATATCAAATGACCAATTACCCACATACAATAAGCTCCATTTTGAAACAGCTCATTTGCTTTGACTTCCAACATAGTTTTTTCAGCTCCAAGGCCACCAAGGGGATTAAGCATTGTATTCAAAATGTTTCACATGCTCCAATAACGTTTGGTATTGCTGATCAAGGGCATATTCATCTTGTCTCCTCCTTCTTTTCAAATATATGTGGCATTCAACGCTTATTCGTTCAAAAAGATTTTATGCAACTATTAAGACAATACCCGACACAATCTATTCATGAGTATTCTACAAAGCTCCGCGAAGATCCAGCAGTAAAGAAAACTCAATATAAATATTATTGCAATAACCTTTGAATCCATAGTTGTATCAACAGTAGGGCCTAGCACTGGAAAATGGAATACATACAGAATCATCATAATACCCGTAAATAGACATATCGATGAAAAGGAAACAACCACAATCCTCCTCTTCAATTGTAAAAAGGCCACACCCATCGCTATACCTAATAAACCTGTTGTAAAGGGAAAGATAATTAGTTCACTCGGCTGAATAATAAATAAAAGGAAAATCGTAAGGGTATAAGAGAGGATTCCCTGGCGGATAGAAAAGCAAGTAGCTAAAAAAATTGGTAATGTCGCTAGAAAACTAATCAGAAAACCTATACCAGGCATAAAGCCCCCCGCTGATTGAAGCATAGTGGCAAATGTACTCAATAAGGCTGTAATAACTAACTTGGTTGCAAGGGCCATCTTTCTTACATGAACATAGTTTGCACCTGTCTCTATCATCGATTGATACCAATAACGAACAAACCAATTGATGAAAACACCCCCAAAAAATATCCAATTCGTCACTTTCTATACTATTCATTCCCTTGCGCTTTATGCGGTATTGCCTGTTAGTAATCAATTGGAATGAGAATGGCATTTTTTATACTTGGGTGCAGTGAATATTCTTGAGTTGATGAGCATGTATGTCCCCCCTATTACACTAGCTCTAAAGATGTATAGAATTTTAATACTTTTAGTGGATTTAATATTGTTTTTACATTGATATATTTAATATTCAAGAACAGAGAGTAAGGGGGAAAAACAGATGATTAAAGGATTGTATGAAGCACACTTACCAGTTAGTAATTTGCAAAATTCAATTGAATTTTACCGGAAATTAGGATTAAAACTTGCTTGGTGTGATGAAAACACAGCTTTCTTTTGGATTGAAGAAGGTAAAAGTTGGTTGGGTTTATGGGAAGGAAAAGAGTATGAAACCCGATACCACCCTTCCTTAAGACATATTGCTTTTCGAGTTTCATATGAAGATTTAAAAGAATCCTTAAAGTGGCTAGATTCTATTCAAGTTGAAGCTGTCCCATTTGATAATAGAAAACTTATTGAGCCATTTATCCGCCCACATCAAGGTAATGCTTCCGTATACTTCAATGACCCAGATGGGAACAGTTTAGAATTAATATGTTATGTTGAGGTTCCTAATGAATTAAAACATATTACAGATAAGTTGTCCTTTGTAGAATGGGAGGGACTAGTTAATCATACATTTAGATGAGAGATTGCGAGATAAGCTTATTTCACTAAACAGAGTCATAACACATCATCAAGCTAATATTTTAGAGTATCCCCAAAACGAAAGTTTTATCTTTTCACAGTTGTCTATGAAAATTCAATTCATTTTTCGCATTTTTGGGAACAATGCATTCCTTAAGTTGATGGACACGGGGTTTGCGAAGTATTTTTGAACAAACTTTATTTCAAAGCTACAATTAGCTCTATTTTGAAATTTTCTCCTTCTTTGTCTTTATCGTCATAAATGTATGACAAATACGCCAGCCGTCGAATTTTATAGTTATAAATCATGGAACAATTTCAAAAACAGTACCTTGGTTAAAATCAGTCACTTTCATAGAGCCATAAACCCCTAAATATAGTCTGGTTTGATCCAGATTCGTTCCCAAATTAACATAATAAGCTGATTGAGAGCCAAAATTATAATCGGTTTCAATAACACTAAAATCATTTAGTTTACAATCTGTACTTACCCTGGTATAAGCTAAAGCCCCTTTAACCGGAGGGCGAGATTCTTCATACTGGGCAAGATCGGTAAACACGACGCTTCCCGTTAAATTTGGGATTCCATTTCCCATATATGGCTGGACTCCTGTAAGTGCAGTTCCTCCAAACTTATCGGGGCGGGGATCTTTATGAAAATAACTAGTTAAAGGCTGAAGACGCCTCACTAAAGTTTTTACAACGTCATTGTAATAAGCAATTGTTTTCTCATTCAAAGTCGGATTCTCAGAACAGCCCCTTATAAAGGAAGTAGGAAAAGCACCTTCCCATCCTCGCCAACCAAAGTTAATAAATCCTTCTTGGTCAGGTTCAGACCTCATTAAAGAAGCTTGAATTAGCTGTGTAACCGGTATTGGTTTATAATGAACGAATGAAAAAATCGACTCTACCAAATCCTGCCCAACATTTCCCACATATTTGATATACTGATTATAAAACCTTTGAAATGAAATGCCTGTTATATTGCGAACCCCTTTGGCAATTACCGTAAGCGTTTCCTGAATAGGTGCGGGAAGTTCATTAAAACTTGTGACTACGGGGGGATTATAGATAAATGTATTCTTAACTACATCAATTTCAATTATTTTACCAGCTATCTCCATATCATCCTGACTTAAATTAAATGGATCATAACCTGATCCACCATCTCCAGTTGTTAAAACAAGTTTTCCGGTTTCAGGTGAAAAATTTAAGCTATTGACACCATTATGATTAAAAAATGGTCTTCTTATGTTAAGTAATGTCCGTCGTTTTTGAGGTTGACCATTCGATTGTAAAATCCATTCTTCAACTGTATCAATATGATCATACCCCGTTTCTCTATTTATCCACCTTAAGTTTAAAGTTTTGGGATCACATGGGTTAGGCTTAAAAGGTTCAGAAAGAGCGCCTGGACCTTGTGTTCCAGCTACTGAATAATGAAGATAAAACAGACCGTTATGATAAAATTCTGGATGAAACGCTAGCCCTAGCAATCCCCGTTCATCATATCCACTACCAGAAACACCTAGTTCAGAATTACCTAATTTTATGATTCGCGAGCGAATATCTAAAAAAGTCCTTATAACTCCGTTTGCTATGTAAAAGATCTCTCCTACCTGGGTTGCAATAAATAATCTTTCAATTGAGTCACCCGGAAGTCTAGTTGTTTTCAAAACGGTAGGTAAATTTATCTTACTTACAATGGGCCGTAAACTAACCTTAACTTTTATCAACTAACTTTACACCCCTTTTTATTGTTTTCTATTATAAGAATATGATTAGAAATGTTCTATTAGTATCAAATTAGGGCCAGGGAGTTTACTTAATAATATTGTGAATGAATCACTTAAAGTAACGAGGGCGTATCTACAATAAGATCTTCCATAATCGGGTGCTTTAATTGAGCAATAATCACAAAAGTTATCAAACTTTTTTATAAAAGGATGATTCAATTGAATATAAAAAAGCGTGTTTTGATCAATTTTTTTCAAAACACGCTTTTTCTATGTGCTCTTTTATCAATGGTACCCTTTAAAGATCAAATCCATCTTTCAGGAACATTCTTGTTATTTGGGACTATTTCTGGTTGCGCTGCATTTCTTGCTTCTCCATATAACTGCGCATCTGTCGCATATATTTAGGTGCGTCCATCGGATTCCCGGCGATCATTTCAATGATACAGAGTCTTTCGGCACTTTCCTTTTCAGCTTGGATTATAGCCTGATCAAGCTCTCCATAGGTCCGAACCGTAACGGTAAACGCGTTGCCTCCAAAAGCTTCGGCCAGCCTGGTGTAAGACCACCGAGGGATTTGGTTGTACTTTTGACCCTCTGTTTTGACATTCAAATATTTCTCGATCGTATAACCATCGTTGTTCAAGACGAAGATTATGGGCTTGCAGCCGTAATAGAGCATGGAACTAATTTCCTGGGCTGTTAGCTGCAAGGCGCCGTCACCTGTAAACAGCAACACTCGGCGTTCGGGCGCGGCCATAATAGCACCGAACGCCGAGGGGGTTGCGTAACCGATGGACTGCCATCCTCCTTGCCCAATATATGTTACATTTCTCGGCAGTCTCACCTCCGCCATTCCATTATAGAACGTTCCGGTCTCGGCGATCACAATATCGCCCTCTTTCAGCATGCGCTGAAAACGTGGATAATATCCGGTCGCCATTAGAGGCTCGTCGGCACTAGTTGTGAATTGATCGTAAGGGAATGACAATTTTTTCGCCAAACCTTGGCCCATGTAACCCACCTTCTGCACGGCAAGCAGCATGTCGGCTGCAAGAACATTCGGATATTCTGCCTCAGCGATCTTGACCATGTCCGGTTGAATATTGACAGTCACCAGTGGGTTCAGCTTTGCGGTAAAATTTGCGGTGTTGGTATCCGCCCATACCATGCCGATCGCAATGATACAATCTGCATTTTCCACCGTACTTTGGACTTCAGAATCCCCGAAAGAGCCTAGATACACTCCGATATAATTTGGATGGGTTTCGTCGAATGCCCCCTTCCCGTACATCATCGTTACAACAGGCACGTTCATGGCGTCGGCCAGCTGCCGAGCTGGTGTCTGAAGGCCGAAACGCATTGTTTTCACATCCACCAGTATAACCGGTCGGTGGACACGATCCAGTAGCCGATGGACATGATCTACCGCAGCTTGAAGGGTTTTCAGGTTAGACGTTGGCTGTGGCGGTACCGGATATTCCCGGACCTTGATCGGCTTGGTCACTAAATCATCGGCCACAACCAGGTATACCGGCTTTTTCTTTTCCTTAGCAATGCGAATCGCAGCCGGAATTTCAATCTTGGCGTTTTCCGGCGTAAGCACCGCGGTATAAGCCGTAATCTGCTCATACGCCTTGCGGAAGACATCAAAATTTCCATCCATTAGAGTGTGGTGCATCAGCTTGTGTTCTTTTTGATCCTTCTCAGGAGGCGCACCCACAATATGAATGATTGGCACATTCTCGCTGTTGGCCCCCGCTATCGCATTGCAGGCACTGAGCTCCCCGACCCCGAAGGTTGTAATAAGTGCGGATATTCCTTTGATTCTTGCGTAGCCATCTGCTGCATAACCCGAATTTAATTCGTTCCGTCCTTTTATAAACCGAATGCCGTTATACCGCTCTAAAGTATCAAGAAGTGTAAAATTATAGTCCCCTGCGACGCCAAAAATTTCAGTAATGCCCTCCAGCTTTAGGCAATCGAACAAGTACTGGCCAACCGTTTTTTGAGCCGCCCCGTTTTGCGAACCAAAGCTGCCCGCAGTCATCATGTTATCCATCGCTCGTTCACTCCTTATCCATGTCTTGGGCTTGTTCTGCTTTATAGTACTCTTTTTGATAATTCCCTTTCATTAAACAGGTTATCCGTCGTGCCGAGCTTAAAGTAAGGCGTTGTCGAAATGATACTATAATAAGGCATTAAACGTCGTTTTAGGGAAGTATTTAACACTAGCACAAATGTGTTATGAAAGAATAACCGATGCAAAAAAATGTTGATATTAGGGATGTATTTCTTATAACAAAAAAATGTCCATCACAGGGAAAGAACACACTCCGAATTATTTACTTTTAAATTTAAAAAACACGCTTATAGCGTGCCTTTCATCGTTTCACATATACTTCAACAATCGGATTATCTTTATGATCCGCATGTAAACGAATATTTTCTTCGCCCGTCTGATAAATATTTGCTAATAACATAACAGTTAACAAATTAGGAGTTTTTCCATCACTTCCAAATTTCCGTTCAAATGCTTCTTTATATTCAAACTCCAAATCTCCTTGTATATATGTATACACTTCAAATCCATCCTTTAAGTTACAAACAACTTGATCAATAATATCTGCCCCTACTTGCCTTTTCATTTCATCCCGAAGTGCTGCTATAAATTTCTCCCAAGAAACTTCATACGTTTGAAATTGATCTGTAGATTCCATCTTATTCACTCCTTGGTACTAATCTTCTATATATATTTCCCCTTTTCTCTAACAATTATGAAACATAGGTCATTCGTACAAGCCGCACTTGTCCTGCTCACATATCGTATTACTGTAATGCGGAAGGAGGAAAAAACATGCATCACCGAAAATGCCATGATACATGTCGACGTTTTTTTGGAAAAGTGGTACGAATTGAAGATTATGATGGTAACATTCATGTAGGAAAAATAATTGATATAACAGAAGATTCTGTTTGGATCAAGCCAATTCGGCGTCCATCTTTTGATACAGGATTTGGATACTATGATACAAATTCAAATGATCGCTGTGATTCTTGCCGTGGCCGCAGATGTGATAACTGTAGATCTGGCTATGGCGGAGGATATGGATATGGTTACGGCGGCTATGAACTCGCTTTTGGTTTTATTTTCGGAATCGCTTTAGCAGCATTATTTTTCATCTAATATAAGAAGGAGTCGGCTATTTTTTTCGTCAGCTCCTTTTCTTACATATCATTATAAAACATTCAGATAGACCACTCTTTCTACAAATTCACTTTTCGCAAATAAACACACGATGTCCTAGCACATGTTGGTACATATGCAATACTTGTTCATGTTGTACCCATGCATCATATAATTCAGCTGGAATAAACTGTGACAAATTCCACTCTGGCTGTTCATTTTGCCCAGCAATTGTCTCGGCAACTGTGCCGCCACCACCAATTTTTATTCGCTTAAAATTCGCTTTCTGAAATAAATGAACCCACTCATTCTCCGTTAGTAACTGTTTCATTCCATATAGTTTTAGTATGTTCTCTTCTTCTTCACGCGATATATGATTTTCGATTATCATTTCAATAACAACAAGCTTTCCATTCTTTTGTAGTACGCGATAACATTCTGGAATAGACTGTTCTTTATTTGTAAAAGCAAGTACAGATTCTCCAAGAACCAGATGAAATTTCTCATCCGAAAACGGCAATTGTTCGGCACTTCCTTGAATCAGTTCAATTGGTAATTGCTCTTGTAACCACCTATCTTTTGCCTTTTGAATCATAATCTCATTATTTTCAACTGCCGTTACTTTATAGCCGAATTTCTTATGCATGTAAGCTGCTGTCCGCCCTGTTCCGCACCCTATCTCAAGTACACTCGCATCATGTTGTAATGGCAACTTCGCTAATAACTGCTTCGTTAACGTAAAACCACCAGGATGAGCACTCCCAATTCCGTAATAAGCTAAAAAATCAATATATACATTTCGTTTCATGGGATTCTCCTTCATTTTTTCTATACTACCATTACCTATATTCATACACATAAAAAACGGTGCAACATATAGAGAAACTTTAATCCTCACCAATCGAATTTTTACGGGTAGTTTATCTACCGTCTAACTAAACATTTGCTGCCGCTAAATTTTAAGATAGCAATAAAGAAGTGGTTTCGAAAAAACTCTTATATTTAAGCTTAAATAAAAAAGCACCTCTAAAAAGCGATAACGCTTCTCTTAGAAATGCTTTTCTCTACACTATTTACTTTTCTGTTACATACGCCCACTTAAAGCTGTATTCTGGGCTGATGTTATGTTTTACAATTCCTTTGACATTTGATTTCAATACATAAGATCTACCCGATTGGAATAGAGGCACAAGTGCTACATCTTCTTCAAGTAACATTTTTTCTGCCTTTCCTAACTCTTCCCAACGCTTCTTCGCATCTGACATTAATTCTGTCTTACCTTTATTAATAATTTCGTCATATTTGGGATTGGAATAACTCATCTGATTTTGAGAGTTTTTTGATTCGAACATGTCTAAAAATGTCATCGGATCTGCATAGTCTGGATTCCAGCCTCCAAAAGAGAGTTCATAGTCTTGCTCGGACTCCAATTTCAATTTTTGTTTAAATGGCTGCATTTTAATATTCACTGTTACACCTTTTAAATTTTTCTCAATTTGATCTTTTACATACTCACCAACCTTTTTAGCATTACTACTATCATAGTTTAAAAACTCAAGTGTCACTTGATCTTTACCCAGTTCTTTTTTTGCTTCTTCCCAAGCTGTTGCTGCCTTCTTTGTATCTTGTTTCAAACCATTTTTGAATGTTTCTGTGAAGTCTTTCCCATCAGGACCAGTTGCTAATCCTTTTGGAACAAGGAAATCTGCTGGTTTTGAACCATCGTTTAAGATTACATTTGCTAAATTCTTCTTATCAATTGATAATGCGATTGCTTCACGTAACTTTTTATTCTTCAGCGGTGTATCTTGACCACTGCGTTTTTGATTTAAGCGTAAATAGAACGTGCCTGTTTCTAAATATGTCCCAAATTCATCTTTCTTTGATCTATATTTATCAGTAAATTCTCCTGTTAGTAATGAAAAGTCGATTTGATCACTATCATATAAATTTACTCTTGTCGCTTCTTCTTTTACTACACTGTAGTTAATTTCTTCAAGCTTTACACTGTTCTTATCCCAATACTTATCATTCTTTTTCAACTTCCAACCTTGTTCATGCTTCCATTCAGACATAACAAATGGACCATTATATACTACCGTATCTGCCTCTAAACCGTATTTCTCACCTTTTTCTTTTACAAACTTTTCATTTAGCGGATAATACGCTGGAAATGCCATTAAATTCAAGAAATACGGAACTGGTCTTTCTAGTTCAACTTCAAGTGTATAATCGTCTACTGCTTTTGCACCTAATGTAGATACGTCTGCCTCTCCTTTATTAATTGCTTCTGCATTTTTAATATAGTAAGCAATAAATGCATACTCCGCTGCTGTCTTTGGATCTAGCAAACGGTGCCATGCAAACACGAAATCTTTCGCCGTTACAGGATCACCGTTTGACCATTTTGCATCTTTACGAAGTTTAAATGTATACTTTTTGCCATCCTCGCTTTTTGTGCTAGATTCTGCCGCAGCTGGAATCGGCTTATTATCTTTATCAAGACGATATAACCCTTCCATTGTATTCCCTAAAATTTGCGCACCAAGTACATCTGTTGCCTTAGATGTATCCATTGTTGGAATTTCCTGATTTTCTGTACGATTCAATACTTGTTTTGCTGCATATTTAATATCAGATTTACTGTCCCCATTACTATGAGATGATGTATCTGGCTTTTTGTCTCCCCCACCTGAACATGCTGATAAAGCCATGCTCATTGCCAATACTGGCGCTACAACAGCTGTTAATTTCTTTATCTTTTTCATCTCTGTACCCTCCCTAAACTATATGTAAGCCGATCATTTTGAGAGATTTCCTGCCAATTTATTATTCACAGAAAATAACTTTTATCATGATAATTCGTTTTTTAGTAGCACTATTACAAGATTCCCCCCATCTACTATATGAACGTTGTACCCTTCTTATTCTTCCCTATTTTCCGAAATCTATATATGGATTTTTTCACCTCTATTAATACTGTAACTATAATAA
>NZ_JBALQK010000361.1:0-1711 GCF_036965845.1 Bacillus sp. JJ1127
GTGTTGAAATTTACATTGGTACAATGATTTGGATAAAACTTCTGATACAATTGATACAATATTTATTTTTTTATAGTTGCAATAAAACAAATACATGTATAATTATATCAGATGATTTATATATGAGATTAATAGAGAGAGGGGTTCAATAGAATGGAAAATGCTTTTAAGGTAAAACGTATAGTGATTGTAATGGTAGCAATTATTGCAATAGCAGTTGGTTATTTTATGTTTCGATCCATTACTTCACCAGCAACAGCTGTAGCTAAGCAAGAAAATACAGTACAGTTAGCAAGTGAACAACCAAAAATTGAAATGAAGAAAGCCGCGCCAAGTCGCTTTAATGGTAAGGAGAGAAAAGTCGCTTATCTTACTTTTGATGATGGACCAGGAAAATATACGGCTGAGCTGTTAAATATGTTGAAACAAAATGATGCGAAAGCGACATTTTTCTTAATTGGTGCAAATGTAAAACAATTCCCTGAGCTAGTAAAGCGTGAGAAGGCAGAGGGTCATTATGTGGGTATGCATAGTATGACACATGACTTTAAAAAATTATACACAAGTGGCGAGTATGTAAATGAAATGAAAGAAGATCAAGGTCTAATCGCAAATATTATTGGACAGTCTCCAAAGCTAACACGTCCACCATATGGCTCAATGCCGGGATTAAATGAGGCGCTTCGAAACAAAGTGGTCGAAGGCGGTTTTAAAGTATGGGATTGGACAATCGACTCTTTAGACTGGAAATATAGCAAAATGCCAGTTGATGCAGCTTCAGCAAAAATTGTTCAAAATGTACTTGCTGGTGCAACGAAGCCACAAGAAGTTATTTTAATGCATGATATTCACCCGCAATCTGTTGCTGCCGTACCAGCTATTATTAAAGGACTAAAAGAAAAAGGGTATGAATTTGAAGCATATCATGAAGAAAATCACTTCCCGGTGAATTTCTGGCATGATAACCGTATTTGATGGAGGAATCGACATTGACTTATAGAAAAATAGCATTAGTTGGGGCACTATCAGTAGGACTATTATCTGGTTGTTTTGGTGAGAAACCAGAAGAAAATATATATGCTGCTTTTGAAAATGCAGCAAAGCAAGAAAAAGCATTATTTGATGATGCGAAAAAATTAGAGAAATTAGAAACACAAGGACAGGAATTGTACACTCAAATTATACAAGAAGGAAAAGAGCATAATGAAGCAGTAGCCCCAAAAATAGATCAGGCTGTGGCAAATGTAGATGAGCGTGAAAAAATTCTGAAAACTGAAAAAGAGATGCTCGATAAAGCTCAAAAAGAAACAAAATCAGTTCAAAGTTATACAGAGAAAATCGAAGATAAAAAATTACAAAAGCAAGCAAAAAAAGTAGAAGAAGCTTATAAAAATCGTTATGCAGCTTTCCAGAAAATGAATGAAAACTACACGAAATCATTGGCGATTGAAAAAGAACTTTATGGAAAGTTAAAAGTAAAGGAAACAAAATTAAAAGAGATTGACGAGAAAGTTAAAGCTGTTAATACATTAAACGAAGAAACGCAAAAAGAAAAAGGGAAATTTAATCAATATACAAAAGAATATAATGAAGGAAAACTAGCATTCTATAAAGATGCGAAGATCAAGGTAAAAGAAGAAAAGCAAGAGAAATAATAAAAAGCCGGAAAAATATTTTATAATATTTTTCCGGCTTTTATATATACATCAAT
>NZ_JBALQK010000362.1:0-2151 GCF_036965845.1 Bacillus sp. JJ1127
ATGAAAATGGATTTATCTAAACACTTCATCGCCCCTATGAGTATCCAAAGAACTTCCTAGCTGTTATGCACTTGAAAGTTTCATATATTCAGCAAGGTTTCACAGAAAAAGCCAATTTCCTTACCTTACAGGAAATTGGCTTTTTCATTTTATGAATTAAGTACGTTTACTTTTTTTGTGTATTGCAGCGATAGCTAAAAACAATATTGAAATAACACCAGTAAAAAACAATAGCTCATTTAACGGAAGTAAGACGAATTACTTCTTAATATGCTTTACTATAAGTGAAGTGTATGCCTCTGCCCCTTCTTTTGTCAAATGGACTCCATCTGGTTCAAAATACGCTTGTTTCCCAGCACTTGCTGAATGCCAATCAACTAGTGTAATATTAGAGAATTTCGATGCTACTTCTTTTAATTTTTCATTAACCACCGATTCCCATGGACGCGGCACTCTAGTATTAACCAATATAACTTTATGTTTATTACCTATTAACTGAATCAATGATTCTATTTGTTCAGTAGTAAATGCTCCATTTGTACCCAATCCAATAATAACATAATCCCCCAAAGTACCCTCTTTTTTCATTCTCTCTACCGTATCAAACGCTTGAGACATCTGCCTTCCAATCTTCGCGTCAATGTTGACATTAGGGAAAGCATTTTTCAAATATGGAGAGACATCAATCATAATTGAGTCGCCAATGGCTGTAATGGTTGGAGATTGTTCCGTTTGTGCCGAAGCTGCTTCTTTTTCCTCTTTATTTTCAGATGGTTTATCAGCATGCTCCTCTTTAACTATACTTGGCTGTTTAGCCTGTTCTTTTTGTTCCGTTTGCACCGCTTCTATCCTATTTTCCTTAGGATTCTCTTTTGCTTTACCAGCTGTAGCTAAACCAAAGCTAGCTGTTGAGAAAAGCAATAATGCACATGTTAAAGCTAGCTTACTACTGAACTTTAAGTTTCTTATTCTCAATTTCTGTAAATGAATATTCTTCAACGCACCTTGACGAATTGGGTTTTCAATAAACTTCCATGAAAGCTGCGCCACAAACAGGATTAAAAAGAATTGAAAAATAGCCCTAGTGACTTGAAATTCTCCCGTACTAACTTGCGGACTCGTCAATGTGATAATCGGATAATGCCAAAGATATATCCCATAGGAGCGGACACCCATCCAACGTAAAGGTTTAAACCTTAAAAATACAGCAATTCGGCTAGCTGGATGAGCAAGGTTGGCTACTAATACAGCAGTAGCAATCGATAAAAGGAACATTCCCCCTCGATAAAGGAATGGATCATATTGATTCGTTTTCCAAAACATAACGAGAATAACAATAAGAGCAATTCCTCCAATTACATCAAGAACGAGACGTGCTGGTGCAATAATTTTATTAGCAAGCCTACTGCTCGGCCAAATTAAAGCGAGTGCTGCACCAATCAATAAGGAAAATGCCCTTGTATCGGTACCATAATAAACCCTACTTGGATCAACACCTGGCTCATATATCATTGCCATTGCGATAGCTGAAGCAATAGCTCCTAGAAAAATAAATAGTGCCAGACGTGATTGTTTCTTTATGTAGTAAAATCCTAAACTAATGATAAATGGCCAGACCACATAAAATTGCTCCTCAACAGCTAACGACCAAAAATGATTCAAAGGAGAAAGTTGGCCGAAGTTATCAAAGTAGGATACTTTGTGAAAAATATACCACCAGTTACTGAAATAGAATACAGCTGCTAACGAATCTTCCCGCATTTTCCCCAGTAAAGAACTATGAAAAATCGTAACCCATGCCAAAACGATAATGAGCATGACAATCATTCCTGGAATCAACCTTCTTATCCTACGCAACCAGAAATTCTTCAAATCAATTCTCTTATTTTTCTTCCACTCAATAGCAAGAATATCAGTAATTAAATAACCAGAAAGCACAAAAAATACAGTAACGCCTAAGAACCCTCCAGGCATCCACTTAAAATTGATATGGTACAACATAACACCTAGTATAGCTAGGCCTCTTAAACTATCTAATCCGACCATATAACGATTATTTTTATTTAATGGTGTGGGCATTCACAATCCTCCCTATATTTCTCTTAGATGTTTTTGTTGCTTTTACTTCTCCTATAAAGTTCTTTTTCAATC
>NZ_JBALQK010000362.1:2230-2511 GCF_036965845.1 Bacillus sp. JJ1127
ATAAAGTTCTTTTTCAATCATCAATGATTTCATGTCGTTTTCATTCTTTTTTTAGTTTCATAACAATTTTGATAAGATTCTTCTACTTCTTTTACTTGCTTTCGTAATTTTTCATCTTCAATTGTAACTTCTCTATAAATCAATTTCTCCTACGATATTACATACAGCTATCATACCAAAAATCTGCTGAAAAATGCTCATCTTCAAGTTCATACCTTTTGTCTTTTCATCCTTTTATAATAGGCACGGCAGCAACGAATTGTATATATATCCATTTTAAT
>NZ_JBALQK010000363.1:0-5902 GCF_036965845.1 Bacillus sp. JJ1127
TAGATTGACAAACTGTCATTTAAAAAAGAGATGGAGCATCTATTTGATTATAAAATTTTTGTAGATACAGACTTTGATATTGCTAGAAAACGTGGTTCGAAACGAGAAGCAGAGGCTTTTGGAAGCTACGAAAAAGCAGAGAAAATGTTTTTGGGACGATATCACGCTGCTTGTCAAATGTACATAAATGAGCATAATCCGAAAGAATGTGCGGATATAGTTATTGTTAATAATGATATAGAGGAGCCTATAGTTGTCTTTAAAAATATGAAAAATAAATAACTCAAACTTCGCAGAGTGAAATCGACAAATAAGCCTTGATGTAGTTGGGAAGTCCTGCGATCCACCGCTGAAGCTGACTTTTCATTAGTTTTTGAAATCTCTTCTGTTTGGTAGTGTATTTTCGGCAAATCCACTATACCAAAAAAATGAGGTGTTTTTGTATTTATAAAGCTTTTTGTCATCATGATGGGTTATGGGTATTGCCGGGAAGAGCAATTACGCTAGCTTTGGGTTTTGGTTAGATCAAAAATCATCGTTCAAGTAGGGTGGAGTTGAAAACCACGAATGCAAATCAAAATCAGCGAATTCTCTATGCGGTTTTCGAGAATGAAATTCAATTACCGATCCTGGATATTACTCATCCCCTTTTCAAGGCAAGTATTGATGAACAGGCGTATCATTTGAGCTGTCTCAAGTCAGCCCGGAGCATTGAATCCTTAAAGAAGATGCCTAGCTTTATCCGGAACATCTTTGTGAAAATGTCGAATGTTGACAATTCCTATCTTAGCGGCATGCGTACTTTGCTGTACAAACTTGGCCCCGACTTAAGCCGGGAGATAAAATTAGGTTTCCGGGACAAGTGGGCGGTGAAGCAAACCTCTTTCATGGGACTTCGGATCAGGCTAAGGGATCTTTGTCGGCGCCAGTCGAAAATTTTGCTGCCCCAGCTCAAGCAATTCCCTGAACGGAACCTTTGTTTCTTCAATATCGCTGGGGGGGCCGCTACCGACAGTATCAACACCCTGATTCTAATTCAGGAATCGGACCCGGAATTACTCAAGGGACGGAAGATTGAGATCAACATTTTAGATATCGATACCCACGGCCCAAATTTCGCAAACCGGTGCATCGATGTTTTGAAGCAGCCGGGGGAACGCTTCCATGGTCTGGGCATTACCCTCAATATGATTCATTATGACTGGAGCCAACCGGAGGCATTACTAAAGATGAGTTTGGAACGTTCCGGCTGGATTCAGTTCTGTTCATCGGAGGGCGGTCTTTTTGAGTACGGTTCGGATTCAGATATCATTAAAAATTTAAACCATTTCTTTACCAACTCCCCGGCGGACGCCCGGGTCACGGGTTCATTAATTTTCGACCGGGCGCATGTAAATCCGGGATACCTGGGATTTACAGAGTTTATTGGCGTGCAAATCCGATATCTTGGGCTGGAGGGATTGCAGCGAATTTTAACCCAAACCTCGTGGGTTTTGGAAGAATCCCATGAAATTGATACGATCTATATTCTGTTTTCATTGAAGAAAGCGTGACTTAAGTCAAAGATATCTGAATCAATTTCATAATGCACATTGTTAGAAATGTAGACCAGTAGAATTCAAGTAATTTCAATTTTAAAAATTCACGCTACTTGCTCTTGCAACTGACGGTTTAGATGATCACATGCTAATTTCGTGCAATTGTAAACCAAGTTAAAATGAGCTTTGGCTTTCTGTCCCATTCGATGTCTGATGTTGTTTAATTGGAAGGATTCTTTTAGATACGCATGGACTCTTTTAACTGCAGATCGTTCTTTCGCAATCTCTTTCCAGAGCTTTGAGCCGCGTGCCGGGGCGGTATATTTCCTAAGATCTATAAAGCTTTTTATCAAGGAAAATAATGAAATCTAGATAAAATTAACATGACTCAGCCATTGAACCTAATTATTTAGGTGCGAAGTTTGAGTAAATAACAATTAATATCTATTCACAAGAATTACGTGAATGAAAAAGATTCCTTCAGAAGACTTGAAGGAATCTTTTCTATATCTATGGAACACCGATGTGAAATATATTTACTTTTCACAAACTTTGATAGCCGCATGTAACCGAGAGATTCCGTCCTCTATTTGATTGATATCCACTTTTCCATACGATAAACGAATATACCCATCTTTTGCTCCAAAAATGCTGCCAGGCATAAAGGCTATTTGTTGTTTTAAACTTTGCATAATCAGTTGTTTTTCATTAATCGGCTGCTTTAATTTCCCCCATATATAAATACCGCCAGCAGGATTTGAAAAAGAGATTTTATCTTGAAGGTAACAATTTAGGGCGTCGACAATGACATCTCTTTTTTGTGCTAACTGCCTTCGTAATTGTGTGATATGCGTATCAAATGGAACAGTTTCAAAAAATTGCTGCATAAGCCACTGAGGAAATATACTCATTCCCAATTCCATTTGATGCCGTGCATCTGATAATCGTTCTACTACTGATTGCGGCGCAACAAGCCAACCAATCCGAAGACCGGGTGCAATCATTTTTGATAAGGAATGAACATAAATAACGGTTCCATTCTCATCAATGGACTTTAAAGTAGGACAAGGCTGTTTCTTTTCTAATGTTAGTAAGCTAGACGGATCATCCTCAACAATTGGAATTCGTAAGTCTGCACAGAGTGATAAAAGCTTCTTTCTACGGTTCGGATGAAGCATCGTACCCGTTGGATTTTGGAAATTTGGATTTAAAAAAATCATTTTAATTCGGTGTTTTCGATATAACTCATGAACATCTTCTGGATCAATCCCATGCTCATCAACAGGTAATGGGAAAATACGAATACCCGCAGATTGGAATAAGGGCAACGAATAACAATGTGACGGACTTTCAAAAGCAACTGCATCACCTGGATTTAATAAACATTGAACAATAAGATGAAGAGCTTGCTGAGCACCGGAAGTAATCATAATAGATTGCTCTGTTGCATCAATTTTTAGATGATCCCTCATATATTTTGCTACGGCGTGTCTTAACGGAAGGTAGCCTTGTGGATGATCGTAGCTAAGCGATTGCGTTAAAGGCTGTTCTCGTAAAATAGTTTGTAACTGCTCATGAGGAAATAGATTACAACCAAGCTCTCCATTTGCGAAATCAATTATATTTTCATTTTGCTGCACTTGCTCTCTAATATGGCGAAGTAACGGTAAATTAGGTAAAAAAGTACCGCCTTCTACGAACCCTCTCCAATTTGGTGTTAATGTTGGAGAAACGCCCCACATATGTGTGCTTACACGTGTGCCTCTTCCAGTTGAGCTTTCCACAATTCCCATAGCACGTAGTTCATTATAAGCAGTTGTAACCGTACTGCGGTTTACATTGAGTTGTTGAGCTAACTTTCGTTCTGAAGGGAGAAAGCTACCAGGTGGAAGCTCTCCGTACATAATACGTCTTTCAATAAAATCAACAACTTGTTGATAAATCGGAATCTTGCTGTCAGTATCTAACTTCCACTCCATTTATAACGTCTCCTTATTTCTTATCTATTCTCATTATAGCAAATTGGCTGGGTGAAAAAACAGCCAATTGGACGGTGTGATATCCAGCCAATTTTACTATTCTAAATAGTGGAAGGGGAGATTAGAGTGAAACGATGGCAAATGGAATGGCTCCTAGTGTCAGTTGCGTTAGTATGGGGAGCGAATTATACAATAGGAAAATATGGAGTGGCGTATATGTCATCCATTCAATTCAATAGTTTACGATTTTTAGTAGCATCTCCGGTATTATTATTGATTACATTTTTTATGGAACGATCGTTACGTATTGAAAGAAAAGACTGGTTAAGACTATTAGTTGTTGGAATCGTTGGAACAACGTTGTATCAAACGTTATTTATGTTATCTGTAAAATATACTTCAGCAACAAATGCTTCGTTATTAATTGCGATGTCACCTATTTTTACAGGTATTTTAGCAGTATTACACAAACAAGAGCGCTTTTCCATGAAAATTCAAATCGGTTCTTTATTATCTTTTAGTGGTGCAGCGCTTGTTTTATTAACAGGACATACGAATCAATCTGAATATGAATATGCATGGCTTGGAAATCTAATTGGATTAGTGGCTTCCATTGCGTGGGGCTGGTATCCAATTCTTGCACAGCCGCTTATTACAAAATACTCAGCAATGCGTGTAACTTCTTGGTCTACATTAATTGGCATTGTGCCGCTTGTAATCTATTGTTTATTTAATGTTAGTGCATTATCATGGCCAACCGATACATTAAGCTGGGGGTCATTAGGTTATTCAATCATCTTTGCAACAGTTTTTGGGCTTGCAATGTGGTACGTTGGTATTAGTAAAATTGGTTCAACAAAAGTAATGGTATATATGTATCTTGTTCCATTGTTTGCGGTAATTTTTGCGGCAGTAACAATTGGAGAAAGAATGAATATGATGCAATTAATTGGTGGGCTTATTATATTTATCGGTTTATATGTTGTGAAAAAAGGGGCGGCAAAAAAGCCAGCTTTCAATTTGAAAAAAGTGAGTTAATGATAAAAATGACCTCTTTCTATGGAAAGGGGTCATTTTTGCTTTTGTAATAGAATAGCTTGTGTAATGGCCCACTGTTGATGAGGATGAATGAGCAGTCTTTGTGCTTGTGAGGGGGAGAGCCATTGTAAAATATGGTCTTCTTCAATTTTATTAATGTGTTCATTGACCTTGTTACAAATATAGAAATAACCATCGTTTACATAATATATACCTTCTTTTTCAGCATAAAAATATCGTTCAGCATTGCCGATATATTGTTGGATTTCTATTTTCCATCCTAATTCCTCTAACAGTTCGCGATGTAAGCATAATTCCCGCGTTTCGGTATTTTCCATACCGCCTCCTGACAAGAAATATTTTGTACCTTTTTGGATAACAGCTACTTTTAAGCAGGATTCATCAAAGATGATCGCATAGCAACTAGGGCGTAAAACATATTGTTTATTCGATTTTTTATAGCCAAAAGATGGTTTTGTATTCATTATTGCGGCTCCTTTTTAACTTAATGTATCAAATATAGTAGTGAATTTAAAAGGGGGAATATTAAGAGGAATGCCTAGAAATTGAAAAGTATAGAAGAAGTGCAATAAAAGAAGTGCAATAAAAGTTATTGGGATCTTGCATAAATAATGAAATATTTTCGTGGTTTTTGGAACGTTAAATGCTATACAAAAACGTTAATTTAATCAAAAAAGCAGTTAGCAAAAGCTAACTGCTCCATCAATTCTAAATTTAGTTTTTCGATGTGTCTTTAACTTGATAATGTTTTGAAGAATTTACAGTAGCTGAGATTTTTTGTTGCTCATTACCAGCAACATATCCTTCTAAGTAAATCTCAGGTGTTGCATATTCCTCTGGAAAATCAATGTCAGTAATAACAACGTTCATATCCTTTTCTTTTTTAAAGTGATCAATAGTTGCTTGTTTAGCTGTTGCTTTTGTTTTGGGCCATGCTTCTTTACTAAATGCATCTAACGTACCATGATTCGTAATAGCATACATCCAGCCACTTATTGTTAGTAACATACCAGTTCCTAATATCAATAGAGGTTTCACTAGTTTCTTATTCATGTTTATTCACCTTTCGATTCCATTCTATGGCGTATGTGTCTTGTTCTTGTGAACAATTTGAATATAAACTACCGCAAAAGTTTTTACTATTTCATTAGGTGACAATAGTATTACAGTTTTGTAAGTTCTTTCAGAAAATCAGTTCCATACAAATTTGAATAAAATCTTTATTTACTATAAAGGGAGAATGAGAGATGAAATGTTTTATTGGAAGTTGTTTTATATAAATACAAATTGAAAAATCGATATAAAACCTTTCTTTTTAGGTGGGAG
>NZ_JBALQK010000363.1:5988-6191 GCF_036965845.1 Bacillus sp. JJ1127
TCAAAATGGATATATATAGATTGATATGAAAAAATAGAAAGAGGGTTCCATCATAAACATTTCATTTCTTTTAGAGAATGCATTTTGAACGTGGACGGTGAACGATGGTAAACGAAGAGAAGACGGAGAGAAGTTAACGCAGAGGTGCTAATAAATATGAGTGGTACAGTAAGTAAAGATAAAGCGACAGGTAAATGGATGTT
>NZ_JBALQK010000364.1:0-5515 GCF_036965845.1 Bacillus sp. JJ1127
ATATTGACTCAAATCCAAAGTGATAAAATTATATCCACTTTGTACTCAGTTAATTGATTGGTTCTTTTTTAGTTGAACAAAAAAAGAACCCTTATAATAAGGATTCAACAACAGGTAACAACAAATATATAATAAGACTCCCTTTTTATCATCGTAAATTGACCAAAAAATAAAAATGTGGTATGTTTACAGTAGATTAGATACATATTGAGTCCATATTCAATATGTATAGTATAGTACTTAACTGAATTGCATAAACTAAAAAGACGAGATGCGCTAACATCCCGTCTAGTAACTGCTACCGCAAGGTGGTCGGTTCCTCAAGTTTATTTAGTTCTTTTTCTTTTAGAACTGCCCTTTTGCTTGCCGGCGTTGGGGGCGGTTCTTTTACGTTTATTACTGCGTTTTTTAACAAACTCATTTGCATAAGCTGTCATAAAAACAGTAAAAAGAATTTTTGCAGTATCGTGCAATAAATCTAGTAAAGTATCCATTCGATTCACCTCCTTTCTCTCTAAAATCAAAGAGAAAGGAAAGGAACCTCCCGCCCTCACAATATACAGTTATACTTCTATTTTACCATATGATCAGTAAAGAAAATATAAGATTATCAACTTCAAAATACCTTTCTAAGACTTTCTAATAGAATAGGCAATTTCTCTTCCTTACTCCGAATATTTGATTATTTGCAACCTTATTATTAAAGTACCTCTTGTGTAAGTGATATGACAAACAAAACTAGTTTACCATAATTAATATATGTTAACCTTTCTGTTTTATACCACACCTACCCCATTACCTATTATTTACAATACAAACAAATTTGAAAACGAAACAAAAAAATGACCTTTCAAATTTGATTGTATTCGATTTTGCGAAGGTCGGTAATATGATTCTATGTACAAACACAAAAATCACTGTATAGGCATGTTAGACCCTTTAAAGTGATTATCGATTTTTAAGGCGTAATTTCAAGCTAAAAAAAATCAATTATTCAATATCTTCCTTCACTTCTTTATATAACACGTCCTCGATAAACTTTTTATAGCCTTTATACCCTTTTTTAGCAGCTTTTTTCTTAGCTGCTTCTATTACCTCAATATCAAAATATAAACTCACATGTTGTTTGTTTTTTGTTAATTCATGATTAGATGTATTTTCTATCTTCTGCTTCAACATTTCTACATCAGCTCTTAAATATAATCTCTCGGTTGTTTTACCCTTTGTAATTTCTTTAAAAGGTAATATTCCATCTTTTGCAGCATTGTGTACATAGGTTTTTGATCTACCGAGAAAGTTAGCAGCTTCCTTCAAAGTCAGAGTATCCTTATAGTTTTCAACAAGTCTCTGTACATCCACTGGTTCAAAACGATATCCCCCATCTGCTTTCCAACTACCAGCATTAATAGGTTCAATTTGTTTATACTTAATTAGGTAACTTAGTTGGTTTTTAGTTAGGTTTGTCCTTTCTCGCACCTCTTCAAATGATAAGTAATTCAATATACCACCTCGTTCATATCGGTCATTTAAGTTGTTTCTTTAATTTTCTAAGTTCATATCGCGTTAATCCTGTTTCTTTGACTACTTCCTCCAATGGATATTCTTTGTATTGTAGATATTTAAGTGGATTTTCCATATAGCGCTCGCGCACTTTATTAAATGTACTCTTTTTTGATAAAAGATTCAATCGGTCTCCTTTTGCTCGAATAGCTTTGTAAACTGAACATCCTTTACAATGCTTATAATTTCTTTGTTTTTTATCATTTGGTTGATCCGTATAATTTATTGATAGATTATTCAAAGGGCAAACGAAACAATGGGTATATTCTAAATTAGAAATTTCATTTAAGATTCTTCGCCGTAGCTGTTTCAAAAAACTCCCTCCTATCATTTTGAATTGAAATAATCAAAAAGAAAATTAAACATTTCAATTATATAACACCATTGATGAAACGTTAAGTTTTTATAGTAATATTAAATTTAAACATTTCATTTTATACCACAATAAATAACGGATATTTTGTTCTTTATATGTTTAACAATTTATTACACGCTTTCTATTCTGAAGTTTTGAAGGACACCTATGGCCTGAAACCAATAGATAAATCAAAGTGGATTGAAGAAAAAACTAGCGCAATAAAATTAGGGTCTAATGACGGTTTTAGTGAATTTATTGTCGAGAAGCAAATTGTCCAAATTCAACCGAACGATACAAGGCATTTTGCAATTTGTAGTATGATGATTCAGGGATTTAATCCATTAACTATTGCACGTATGGCCGGTCATCAACATATTGAATCTCAATACCACTATCAAAAGCATATTGAATTTTTTATAGATTCTAAGGCATACGAAGCAATATTATTAAATCGTTTAACAAATGCATCTAGAGATACAAACTATCACTCCACGCTTGCAATAAAGGATCTGATTAATAGGTCTCTAGCACCTGAAGAAATTTTTGAATATAAAGAGGAGGTTGAAATTGGCTATTGCACAGATGAATTAAAAC
This sequence comes from Bacillus sp. JJ1127, assembly GCF_036965845.1. Taxonomy (NCBI): domain Bacteria; kingdom Bacillati; phylum Bacillota; class Bacilli; order Caryophanales; family Bacillaceae; genus Bacillus; species Bacillus sp. JJ1127. The sequence continues at coordinate 2,513 of NZ_JBALQK010000364.1, forward strand.
GATGCGAATCAAGACTTTGTATTTTCTGCTCTAAAAATTGGATTCCTCGTGAAGAAATAGAAAGTAATTTCAAAGAAATTATTGAATTAAAAACTGAATACAACAAAAAACTTAAAATTAGAGCCCAAACACTATCGAGGATTTATAAAGATATTAAAATAGAATATAAGTCCTGTAGAATAAACCCTTTAGAACTATCAGAACTGGCTAGAGAATCCAAGTTAACACACGGAGAAATTCATGATTATGCTATGCTTATTTCAAAAATTTTTGAATAAAAAGGTGAGATAATTGAGCAAATCAAAAAATCCCAAAGGCGCTGGCCGTAAAAGAAAATATGACAATCCAGAGGAACAAACTAGATTAAAGAAATTAGTTTATCTTTACAGACAAAAAAATCCTTCTGGAATAATCAGAATCGCTCATTTAGTAAGATTTTCAGAAGAAATGCATAAAATAAAACCGGATGAATTTCCTTCAACATATAATAAAGATGTTTGGGCTAACTGGGGAAGAGAAATAATTAATCTATCAAATGAACCGATTACTATTAAAATCGAGTCCGAATCAGGTAATAATCATGAAATACCCAACTTTTCTGATATTGTTGATAAATATATTTATGATAAACCAAAACTTTTAGAACACCTTTTAACATGTGAGAATTTATTGCATGAGTCACTGACTCAAAATAACGACTTAACATCACGAAATAATATACTCGAAGAGCAATTTAAAGCATTAAAACTGGAAATATCTGAGTTAGAGGAAACTATCAAAAAATATGAAAATATGGCATTAGAAATGGCTCATCATAGTGGTGTTAAAAAATATAGAGTAAAATATGGCTTAAAAAACCAAATATCTGTATCGAAAAATCATAATGCTTTTGATAATCTGGACGACCTTCGTTCATTTCTTGAACCAGAACTAAGTGCAAAAAAAACAAAAGTTGAAAATGAAATTAGAAAAGAAGAAAATATTATGTTGGCAAACTGGAAAAAACTACGTAATTAAATTTAGTAGTTTTGTAATAGGGGTCACCTTACATTACCATCATGTTAAGAAATACATTCTTCCCCAAAACGAAAAAAATGAACTAAATTCTCATAAATAACTGTTGTAGTGATATGAAATTTTCGTTTTGGGGATACTTCAACATATTAACTTGATGGGCATGTATGGTGCCCCCACTATTGGTAACTTTTTCATTACTACTATTCCTCATAAATCTAATATATATATTAGGTTTATGAGATTAATATCCCTGATTAATTGATTGGTGAAGGTTTAAAGTTAGGGTCTAGATTAATCGCTCTAAATAAAAACATCGCCATTTGTTCTCTATTTACATTTGCTGATGGGTTAAAGTTTTTACCTCCAGTCCCACTTGCTATACCGTTACTATACAATGCTTTTACATATTCATTTGCCCAATGACCTTTCATGTCATCAAACTCATAATTTGCCTTTACTTTTAAATTAAATGCTTTTGTTAATACTGATGCAATCTCAGCTCTCGTTGCTGTATTTTTTGGATTGAATTTTCTTTCTGAGTTAACTGAAAATATACCCATTTTAGTTAGAGCTTTTATTTCTTTTTCAAACCAATTTCCATTAATATCAGTAAATGGGTTCTCGTTTGTATCTGCTGGCTTTAGATATCTATACAAAAACGCTGCAAGTTGCTCCCGTGTAACATTATCTGTTGGACCAAAGTATCCATTTCCATATCCAGTCATTATATTCTTTTGTGCCATATATGCAATTTCACTATACGCCCAATGATATCTTGGCACATCTTTAAATGAAAATGGAGTTAAGGTAATATAAGACTGAATGTACTCCTTATTACCATTATAATTTAAAAGGGTATCAACAGGCGTATCGTCCCATGTATCATGTAAAATTAAATCCTTATATTCCTCGTTAATATCAGGTATATATATATGGCTATATCCCACGCCGGTAACAGTATGATTTTGATACATCGGATGATTTCTGGTGTTTATAGTAATAGGCCTTTCTGCATTTATTTCTTTTGTATATTCTTCAAAGGTTGGAGTATCATCATACAATATTTCAGGATTATATCCGGCATTAGCAAAATATTGTTTAAGACCAGGTACCATTCTACTTGTTAGTGTAAAGCCACCTTCAGCTCTACCAGGATATTTCACACCTGGGGTGGTTCCCATGATATCCGCTAGCTGATCAATTATCTGATTATGGTTTTTATTTGAAATCAGATTACCGTATCCATTCTGTCCCCAGTATCCTACAATATTAGCAAAAGCTGTAGGGGTACACCCTCTATACCATGTATAGTCTGGGACATTTTGAATTAACTTTTCCTTATACACCATATCATCATCACTAGTATTGGCATAAGCAATAGATTTAGACACTTTAACCTTTTTCAGTTCCGCTTGTTTTACATCGTCTAGTTTAAATGATTGTTTTCTATGAATATCTGTTATATTACTATCGTCCTTTTTAAAATGTTGAAGCGGACCTGTATAAATTGCTTTTCCTTCTTCAATTTCCTTATAAGGACTAGATCCTTCTCTAGTAGATTCAATAATTGAATTATTTTTTTTCTTGCTATCGGCGATTACATAACCCGAGTCTTGATTTTCCTTATTTACTTGGAATACATACCCTGAAATTTCCCCTTCTAAGTCGTATAAAATTTTCCCTTCATCTACGTTGGCATTTTCCCAATTTTGAAATGTCTGTTTACTTACTCCTTTTACATATCCTATTACTTTTTCTTTTGCTTCTTCTTTGGAAACATTCATTTGTTCTGATTTGCTCTCTGCCTTTGAAATGTTAGGGCTACTTAATAATGCACTACATGAAAGTACACAACTAGTAATAAGTATTGGTAGTTTTTTCACAGTCAATCGCTCCTTTTGAATATAGTAATTTAGGAAACATTCCTAATTTTACCATAGATAAAATTCCAAATAAAGGTTTTAATTGAATTTTATCTATAATTTT
>NZ_JBALQK010000364.1:5596-7116 GCF_036965845.1 Bacillus sp. JJ1127
AATTTACATTCTATTCCAAAAAATGAAGGGAGTAATTAATCATGAAAAAAACATTAAGTCTAGCTTTGGCTACAGTTGTAGGACTAAGTTTTGGTGTTTCTAATCCCGCGTCAGCTGAAGTTAAACAACCTACTAGTAGTAACTACGAAGTAAAGAAATTAGATGATGGAAGAATTAAGGGAATTAAAAGTTTTGACTCTGCTAAAATTGAGCAAGTCTTAAAACAAATGGGATTTACTTCAAGTGATCTCTCAAAAATGTCAGATGCATTGAAGAAAGAAATTGCCCAAACTGGCGGAAAAAAAGTTAATTTAATTCCAATTGATCGAAATGAAACTAAGTCAAAAAGCCAAATCCGATATTCGGTAAATCAACCAGAATCCGTGGTAGAGAATGGGTTAACCTTTAATTTATTCGCAGTTTACGAAGGTACTGATGGTTCTAACAATCTGTATCGTATCTATTCTAATGGTTACTGGAATCAAATTCCTTATTTGAAAACAAATGATACTATCGGTATTTTTTGGGATTCTAAAGTGACCCCTATTAAAAATGCTAATTCAGCACGACAAACTTGGTTCAATCCAGATGATAATGAAGCATACTTGACTGCTAATGAATCCAGCCCTTATGGAACACAATGGAAAATACCTTTTAAAGAAGGAACTAGTATGTTTGGTGCCTATACTAATCAAAAAGTTAAAGTTCCAACTCAATATAATGGAACTGACATTGAGGTAGGAGCTGGTTTTATGCACCCTTATTCAAAACAACAAGAAAACATTCCATTTAAATTCGGTTCTGGTACAGTTGATTTTAATAATGTCAAAGGATACGGGTATACCTTAAAATATAAAATTAATGTAGGTACAAAATAGGTTTATAAAGATATTAAACTGAAAAAGAAATATTTAAAGATATTAAAATATTAGATTTATAAATTTTATGTTTCGTTATATCAATATATATTAATCAAGGAGATGATTCGAAGTGACCTTAAATCCTTCTTTTAAAAAATTAAGTATTATAACAATAGTTTGTACAATACTAATTACATTTAGTTCAATGGGAATCTTTACAGACAAAGCATCTGCATCACAACCGGGACACACATTAGTTAGAGTAGAAACAAAAGTAGTAGCTACTGATCCAAATAGTGCAGACAATGACGTCGCTCTTCTAATCGGAATTGCTGGTTTAGTTCCAGCACTACAGGGAATAAACCAGTTAGCTAAATTTATAGCAATCGCAGGGTTTGGCCTTTCTTTTAAAACTTGGTATGAGGGTCTTGATGCTGCACCAAACAGTTTTACTGTAAAAAAATATATTTATAAATCCGATGAAATCAAGAATAATAATTACTGGGGATACTATTACACTACAGTAACAAATGGGAATACAGGTGAGACGGTTACTTCAAGAACTTTCCCAATTGGAAAAACTGCATAATCTTTAGTAAGGTAAATAACATATTAAATTAGCGACTCAAAAAATTCTACTACAACAAATAAAAATAAGCT
>NZ_JBALQK010000365.1:0-790 GCF_036965845.1 Bacillus sp. JJ1127
TCCCTTTACTATAAAGGGTTGAAGGACATATCAGCGACCATTTCCCTTTTGAAATTACCTATAAATTTTCACTTCGTTAGAAAATCTGTTAGAAGTTTTGAGAGAAGTTTTTTCTCTTTTTTCTAATCACCTCATTAAAAGCCTTCTATTATATACAACTTCACAAACAAATTAAATTTAGCTGCCATCTCCTCCAATTTCTTTTCCCTGTATTTTGTAATCGTGAAGAAATGAATCATTGGTATTTTCCCGTTATATTTTTGTTTATAAATTTGAGTGAATTCTTCATACTTTTTTAGCTTTTCTTCATTAACTTTCATCTTCTGTGAACGATCCACTTCAACTGCATGAAGAATCCCCTCTTCATCACGAAACTTCACATCTGGAATAATTCGCTTTTTCTCTCCATTCCTCCTATAGCGTATCTCTGTTTCGATTTGCCAATCATCTGGACAAAATAAATGTAACCAGGCTTCATTCCTTAAAAGTGCATGCTCCATCCTATTTCTTGAAACGACTTTTCCTTCCCCCAATAATGCATGACCCTCTTTATTTAGATAATACACATATTCTTTATAATAGGTCACACGGCTAACGAATTGTGTCAAATCTTTCATGATACGATTTGCATTTCTTATACCACCCATATCATGTACACACATCAAATGTCTTCTCGTTGCAAACTGCAGCTTTCTAATCGTCGCAAGTATCGTCATCTGACGTTCCTTCTTTAATTGTTTCAATGTGCTCATCTTTCTCCACCTCATATTCTTTTAGATGTTCCCACATA
>NZ_JBALQK010000365.1:835-6689 GCF_036965845.1 Bacillus sp. JJ1127
TTTTAGATGTTCCCACATAAGCTCATCGTCAATAAATGGCACTTGCAATTCAATGAAGCTTTCTTTCATATAAATCGCTCTTCCTGGTATGGATGGTAAAGTTTCTAATCCAGGCTGATCTATTACAACTTCTGAGGCAGTTCTTGTTGGTAACCGAAATCCTAGCTTTGCATTAGACATCTGTTTTACAACTCTTGGCAATGAATCACTTGTTGGATACTGTGTACAAAATACAATTCGAAAACCAAGTGCTCCACCAACACGGGCAATATGACTAATCATGTATTGACATTCTTCTAACATCAGATTGTGTTTTTTAGGCAACCCTTTTGCAGGGGCAAGTACCGCTCCTTCATCAATAACAATAAAATAACGATCTTTTTCTTTTGTATGAACAATGTTTTTAATCCCTCGTTCTTTCATATACTTGCCGCGCTCACTCATCTTCTCCATGACTTTCAGCAACATCGTATGCGCTTGTTCTGGTGTTTCTGCTATTCGTTCAACTTGCTGCAGTTTCTTGTACTCGCTGAATTCCAGGCCTTCTTCTTTCAAATCGATAAGATAAAAATGAGCATGATTTGGATTTGCTAATGATAATGAAGCAAATAAATTTTTTAAGAACACTGTTTTGCCCATACGAATTAACCCCCCAACTGCCATATGCGGTGTTTCATCAAAATCGTGATAAATAATCATTTCTAGACTTTGCCCAACAGGAACACGCCATTTTCCATGCTTTATTAGATTTATAGACCAATCCCATTTCTTTGGTATTTCTCTATGGAATACACGAATGTTTAATTTGTAATTGTCGTACTGAATCCGGACGGGTTTATTTAATCCCTCACTTACAACATCCTCAACCTTTTGAATAACTTTGCTTGGCATTCCAACAGGTAAGGTATACACATAAGTCGTACTACGATCATCATCGATTTGCTTTTGAAACTTTGGATATTGTAGCTTATCTTCTCTTTTGATCGCAATTCCGGATACCTCGAAGAAGACTTGTATCTTTCTCTTATCATCGTTCTTCCCTTTGAACTTATCACCGTATAAAGCAACAGTTAACGCAGCTGTAGGAATCAATAATAATTCAATCATTTTCTCACTCCTTTTTATACCCCTTATAGGGTATAAAACTCCCTCTCCCACAAAGGCCTATTGTACAAGTGATTTCCTTTTCTATATCTAATAAGTATAGTTCCAAATTGATATTCCTTTATAGAAACATGACAAGAACATAACGTAGAAGATACAAGAACGAGCCTGTGAGCGTTGTGTACATGGTCATACGTGGAAGCCAAAGTGGAACACTCTGCCCCATTTTTTCCGCAACTTTCATCGTAATAACTGACAAACCTGTCGCCGTCCAAATAATTACCGCTTCCCCTGCTAGTGTCATAGCTATTCCTCCTCTTCCTTCTCACGAAATTTAATTCCGTGTCTTGTAAGAACAACATCATAGCAATCCATTAAAATTTCCCAATCAAGAATATCCTCTTCTTCTCCATACAAATCTTCTTCAATGATCTGCGACAAGTTAAAGTAACCTTTATACTCTTTTTGGTTTAATACTTTATGATTTCCCATGTGATTTAAGATGGACTCTGCTTCTCCTCTTGATCTGGATTGGTTATACATTTGCTTTAAATGTTTCGAAGAATAAAGGAAAGGTGTTTCATTAAGGTGTGTATACTGCCAACGCATGTATTTTCTCTCCCTTCTTGATGTCCCTGATTCCACTTGGTATTCCTCGTGGCCTTGATAAAGGTATATGACCTAGAAACTAAAAACTTGTTTGTCCATCTTAAAAAAAGTAAATAGGAATTTTCTTTTTGTTATCGAATATACGAAGATGAGGTGAATTAATATGAAATGTAGACTCAAAGAAATTTTGGACGAGCGAATGATAAAACAAGGGGCACTAGCTAAGAGAGTACAAATTACTCCACAACAATTGAGTCAAATTGTACACGGGAAAAGTGAACCATCATTACGCAACGCGATTAAAATTGCAAAAACATTAGAAATGCGTGTAGAAGATATTTGGATTGAAGATTTAGAGGAGGCATAAAAATGTATAAAAAATTATTATCATTTGTTATGTTTGGTTCGATCATTGCCCTAACAGCATGTGGTACAACAGAAAAAACTGAATCTAAACCCAAAGAAGAAACTAAACAAACACAAAATAATAAAGATTTGACATCCCAAGATGAATTAAATAAAAAGATAAAACTCGAGGCAGAAGAAATAAATTTTGTTAAAGCAAATGGGGAAGAATACGAAAAAGGAAAACGACTCAAAGCAACTGGAACTGTAGATTTATTACTTAAGTCCTCAGCATTCCCTTCTTTCGTATTAACAACAGACGAAAATAACGGGAAAGGAATGTACAGTATTCAAATCGCTCAAAGTGGAGTGCAATCAAACGAAAATGAAATTGTTTTAAAAAATGGCTTAAAAATAACAAAAGGTACAGCAGTAACCATATACGGTGCATATGATGGGAAAGATAAAACTGGAATGCCGAAAATTAGCGCCCCATTGATTGAAGGAAAATAAAAAAAACCGACTCGAAAGAGCCGGGTTTAATCATTACATCAAATATTCATAATACCATTTTCCCTCATCCAATCAGGCTGTGAATTTAATCACTCGTATTGATACCACCAGTTTTTAGCGTCTAACCAAGCTGTAAACTTATCAAGTTCCGATCCGATACGTCTTTCAGTACGAACGCTAAACAATCCGTCATTTTTTCCTGAAATGTGAATGGCAGCACCGTAGCCTAATTTGTTCAGGAAATTTGCAGTTTCTTGCATTTTGTCAAAACCAATGCCACCTGTCGCCACTAGCTTATATCCATTGTCAGTCACAAAAATTCCTCCCCCATTTTGCACTCTTTTTCCAGTAATCGCTTCTACAATAGCAACTGCAACCGCATCAAAATTATCCATTAGCTTTTTCATATCAGACGGATTATCGATGAAACATAGCTCAATAAGAATTGCTTCTGCTTTTGTAGAGTTGATATAACCAATCGATTTTCCGTCTTTCGGGCCACGATCTTTAATACCTAATACACCAGCAATCTTTGCAGACACTTTTGCCGCTAGTTCTGGATTGTTGTAATGAAGAACTTCCGTACCTGTCGCATTACTGTTCGCTGCGTTTAAATGAATCGATACAGCTAAACCATTCGAACCGATTGCGCGGTTGGTATTACTTGCAGCATTTTGCCAACAAGAAGGCGCCGTCTTCCCTACATCATCTGTACAATTATGCATTGTTTCTCCTACCACGTTCATATATGAAATGACCTTTGCGAGCATTTGACGGGCTACTGTATGTTCTGCATAACCACATCCGTATGCTCCTGGTACAATTGCATTATGTCCTGCTACTCCTGCGTATGCCATTATTCATCGTCTCCTTTTCTTTTATTTCAAATTGTGTTTCTCAAGTACATCTTTTTGTTGCATACCTTTGTTGCTTATATAGTTATTTTTCCAAGCCATGTATAGTGTGAAAACACCTGTAACTACAGCCACTATGTTGTTTGTCAATTCATCACTAATGGTTTGATAACCGACTAAATTTAGTACGCTATTTAACACCGCGATCACCAGAACAACATAACGAGCAATTGATGCAGTATCGAAATTTTTCATATTATCACCCCCTCTCACTTCAGAAAATTTAAGATGTTAAATAATAAAAGGACTGCCAATGACAGTCCTGAAATCCACATCGATATATGCGCTTTTTTATTGCTATCGTTCTTTTCTTGTGCGAGCTTTAAATCTCGAATTTCTCTATCGCGGAATTTAAACATTTCCTCGATTTCACTACGCCGCATATAATTTTTTTGATTGTAATCAAGCTTTTCCTCAATCCGAATTACAGTAGCATTCATTGACTGCAACTGTACTTCTAATTTCGCAATACGCTCGTATTCTTTCTGATCCACCGCCATCACCCCTTTTTAAGAGCAAACTAAAAAGAGAGACGTTTGTCTCTCCTTTCTCACAAGTTATTTAATTCTTTTAACGAGATTGAATTTAGTTATCTTTCTTATCAAGATTATTAGAAAGTTTATTTAAAATCTCACGGGTTTCTTTCTTTTCTTCTTCTGTTAATTTCGCATTCTTACTTTTCGCTTCAAATGATTTTAGTACTTCCATGAATGTACTTTCTTTTGTACATACGTTGTCTGTATAAGAGTCTCCAATTGCTATTAAGGAAGTATAAGTAGCATCTACATTATTTGGAACATAGTAGATTCCAACATTGTACAAGGTTCCATCTTTACCAATTATTATTGAGTCATTATGACTAGCAGTCCTAAAAGCTGTTGGTGATTTAGGCATTTTCCACTTAAGCGTCCCATCAGGGTTTAATGCATATAGTTCATCATCTGTTTTAGCATAAATTACACCATTTTTATCAATTACAGGTGCAGCTAGAATAATCCCTTTAGTTGGAGACTTCCACTTTAAGGAATAGTCTGGATTATATGCGTAAGTATAATCCCTCCCACCCACATAAATTGTTCCATCTGTAGAAGAAACCGTAGGTGCGGACACCAATCCTTCTTTCTGTTTTTCTTGCCATTGATGCACTATGTTCCCATTCTTATCAAAAACATATAATTTGTCCTGTGTATTTACAAATATTTCATCATTTATCCCTAAAGTGAATCCCGTACCGCTGAGTGTCCTCGGAACAGATTTTTCCCATAATTCCTTACCATTTTTATCATGAGCATAGAGATAATTATTCTTATTATTTGAAAAAACTAGCGTATAAATGATGCCACCTCTTGAAAGAAGCAGGGGACTAGGTGAATATCCATCCTCTATTATTGTATTTGCTGACCACTTCTTGGACCCATCTGGATTATAAGCATCTATCCCTCCTTTTCCACGTACATAGATTGTACCATCACGATCCAAAACAGGAGTAGTGTTATATGGAGTTTTCACTTGCCACTTAATTGAACCATCTGGATTGAAAGCAGTTAAATTATCCGCAGTAACATAAATTGTTCCATCTTCAGCGATAACGGGTGTACTGTATCCCCCCTTCATAATGGACTTCTTCCATTTTAAAGTTCCATCTGGGTTTAAAGCGTACAACTTTCTATTCTCACTTGTATTAGCAGAAGTAGAAGTTAGACTTGTTATATAGATAGTTCCATCATGTCCGATTGCTGGTTGTGCTGCAAAATATGGCCTATGAGGAATTTTAGAGATTTCTGTAATATCTTTATGGTAAAGTTTATACTCCCATTTTATCTTATTAGTTTCTGTTCCAGCATAAGGTGAATTCCTATTCCAATTCGTCCCGAAAGGGGATACTGCTTGTAAATCGTATTTTCCTTGTTCAAATTGATCACCTTGTGTGTTAGTAGTTTGTGCCTGTGTTATTGAATGAGGGTTTAATCCTATCATCAAAGCAAACAGCAGCAAAACTAACATAAATTTCTTTTTCATGACATACCTCCTATATATACAATTGAATTAAATCTAGTTATCTTTCTTATCAAGATCGTCAGATAATCTTTTCAAAATATCACGCGCTTCTTTCTTTTCATCTTCTGTTAATTTCGCATTCTCACTTTTCGCTTCCAGTGATTTAAGCACTTCCATCGATGTACTTTCTTTTGTGCATACCTTGTCTATGTATGAGTCTCCGATTGCTATTAGAGAATAATAATAAGAATCGTCTATTAGTAATCCACCAGCTCCTACAGTATATAGAGTACCATCCGCACCGATTGTTATAGAATTATTTGCACTAGTGTTAGTTAATGCAAGGGGCATTTTCCATTTTAAAGTTCCAT
>NZ_JBALQK010000366.1:0-166 GCF_036965845.1 Bacillus sp. JJ1127
CCTGTATATGAGCTGTAGTTTTTTTTCTCTGTTATAACTTCCAAAATATTTAGATCTTCTTTTTGGCAAGAGCTAAAATCACCTTCTATCCCCGCATCCCAATCTAAACTATTTGATTCTGAAAAATATAACTGAGCTAACTCAGCTAATTCCTTATGTTCAGATT
>NZ_JBALQK010000366.1:287-1205 GCF_036965845.1 Bacillus sp. JJ1127
ATTCGTCTCCCTTATAAAAGAAGTTTTGAAGCACGGGACTATAAAATGGAAACTGCAATTCTTGTATCTTATAAAAAATGAATTTCAATAACAAATCTTTCCCCACTACAAACGGATGACCAAATCCCTGGTTATAAAGTTCCTTTTTTACCTTTACAAGCTGCTCTATATACGGTATTCCAGCTTCCTCAATAACAAGTTTTTGATTTATAAAACGCATGGTAGAAATAAGGTGTTCAATTGGAATTCCCTCTAATTCTAGTGATGAATAATATAAATCACGATTCCAAAAATCAAGCTGATCCATGCCTAATGAAAAAAACAAAAGTTCTTCGATAATTGGAAAACTATTTTCTTCTGACAAAACTTTGATTACATCTTCTAATAGATTAGGTATCCGTTCTAAGATAGCACGTACATCTCTATCTTCTTGAACAATCCTTATCGTCCACTCACCATGATCTTGACCTGATATTCGTTGAAAGCAATGAGAATATGGACCATGTCCAATATCATGAAGAAGAGCTACAATAGAAGCAACTTTCTGTTCATATTCTGACAAATCAATGTCACCGATTATAGTAAGATGCGTTATAACTTTATTTATAAGTACATATACCCCTATAGAATGTTCTATCCTTGTATGTGTTGCATTCGGATGTAAATAATATGTATGTCCTTGCTGTTTAATATGAGCCAATCTTTGAAATGCTTCTGTCTTTATTAATTCAATGATATCTCTATCCTGAATCGAAACCCTCCCATAAACTGAATCTGTAATCTGCACAGCTTCTCCCTCCTCAAAAAATAAAATTCCCATAAAATTATATCGAATTTTCTGTTTATTAAAAACTTCATTCTCCTTCGATTATGAGAAATTTTTAATATACTTTTTATTGGTAAACGTCAAGTAACTCC
>NZ_JBALQK010000367.1:0-1149 GCF_036965845.1 Bacillus sp. JJ1127
GTTTTGTTTTAACAGCGTCATTGGTGAGAAATAAAGAGTGATAGAATTGAGAAAATTGACAATTGTATAACAAGGAAATTATTATGGTTATAATTGGATATTATGTTTGAAAGGATGGGTAATATGAATATATTAACAGTTGTACCACGTATATATGTTTCAAACCTACAATCTCATCTAGATTTCTATAAAACTTTATTAAAACAAGAAACACCTCATGAATTTCAAATAAATCAAACATGTGTCGCTAGATTCTCAAAGGAGACATATGTATGGGATATATGATGGACTTGCGTAATTTGGTCGGAAGTAGACCTTTAATTATGGTCGGGGCGTGTATACTTGTTATAGATAATGAGCAACGAGTTTTATTACAACTTCGAAAAGATAATGCGTGCTGGGGACTAATTGGTGGTTCTATGGAGTTAGGAGAAACACTCGAACAAGTAGCTCGTAGAGAATTACTCGAGGAAACAGGACTAACAGCTGAGAATCTTACATTAATTCATACATATTCAGGGGAAGCTTTTTATTATCAATATCCTCATGGCGATGAAGTTTATAATGTTGTGACGGCTTTTGAATGTAAAGAATATAACGGTTATTTAAGGCATGACAAAGATGAGGCAACTGAACTTCAATTTTTCTCTTTATATGATTTACCAGAAAATATAAGTCCGCCAGATAGACCTGTACTCGAAGATTATAAATTAAAATACACCTTATAAGAATGGGTGGTTTAAAGAAACCAGTTTTAAAATACAACTTCAAATAAAACAACACTTTAGCCGATTACTAAGGTGTTTCAGCAGAAGAAATAACCTATCCATTGTAGAGAATTTATAAAATTATATTCAGAAAAACTAATAGAAGGAGAAAATAGGAATGAACATACGTATCAAACAACTTAAAGGTAATGTAGTTAATCAAGAATTCATAAAAAAAATTATAGAATTGTGGAATAAAAATGCTATAGAAACTGCAGAATGTGAACTAGATGAGAGTGATAGGAAGGCTATCCAAGAGCAAATAGAACAATATATTCAATCGAAATATGGTGTAGTTTTTGTAGCAATTAATGAAAACCATCAGACTATTGGCTATGGTATTGCTTCTGTGAAACAAGATTTAGTTAGCGATATATTATAT
>NZ_JBALQK010000368.1:0-4613 GCF_036965845.1 Bacillus sp. JJ1127
TAAGTTGTATCCATATGACTATACTAACTCTAGTGCTTGTATATTTATATAGGATTAATTAATGAAGGGATTAGATTTTAAAGTTCATTCTCTTTTTATTGAGTACATTCCGGCTTAAGTTGTAATTATTCAGTAAAGGATACGCCATAAATAAAAGGTAGCGTATGATTCCCAGTTTTTCCATGGAAACGATATTTCTAAGATTTCATCTTTCGTAGGCTTTCGGTTCATATTACGTAATATTTTTATCGAATTAATAAGACCCACATCATCGATTGGAAAAGCTGTCTGGAACCTGAGGCAGCGCATTAGAACATAATTGGCTGTCCAAGGACCGATTCCTCGTATTTTAATTAAGTTTTTTTCAGCATCTTTAAAGTTCATTTTCATTAATTTTTCCCTCGATAATTCTCCACTTGCCATTAATCTGGCAATTCCAATGATATATTCACTTTTTTTTACCGTCATTTTAATATCTGCTAGGTCGGTAGGTGTTAACTGTGCAATTCGTTCGTACGGTGGGAACACCCAATACTTTTTACCATTCCATTCGATGGAATCGCCAAATCCTTCTACAAATTGCTTCTTTAAGGAGTACGCGAAGGCTAAGTTAATTTGTTGCCCTAAAACTCCCCAACATAAAGCTTCAAATAAATCGGGAATGCCGACGACTCGCAATCCATAGAATTTTCGGGCAGGCATTTTAAGTAATGGATCTGCTTTTGCCATTTCATAAAATGGGGTTAAATCGTTATCAAGATCAAACCATTCACGAATATATTTTACAATCTCTTCCCGTTGCCACTCTTCAATAGGCCTAGAATCATTTAAGAACTGAATAATCATTTGTTTATTATCGATTACTCTTACCTGTACCAAGGACCGAATTCCCCCAATGGCTATGACTCTTGTAATGATACCGTTCTCGATTTCATACATGCATTCATTTTTTTCCCTTGTTAGATAGCCTAGGTTAGCATTCATGTCAAACTCTTCAGGTAATGTAATAATAATATCATCATTGACTTCATGCCATTTCACTTTTTCATTCTCCTCATCTTAATACTATCTCCTATAATATTCACAAAATAATTAGAAGGAAAATTCACACTGATTGAAGTTTTACTTTATCACATAATAATCTTGATTAATTTCGTTATCTTGCTATTACATTCTAAATACCTTATTTTTTTCTATTTATGAGGTTATAGTGTTAGTTATCAAGAATGCTAAATAGGAGTGGATAAAAATGGTCCAAGATATAAAAACACGTGTCGAAAACTTAAATTGGGATTCAATTCAAAATGAATTAGATGAGCAAGGATTTGCAAAGCTTCCAGCGATTTTAACAAAAGAGGAATGTGAATTCTTCATAGAATTGTATTGTGAGGAAGAGTCATACAGAACGACAATCAATATGACGAGATATCGCTTTGGGAATGGGGAGTACAAATATTTTTCCTATCCATTACCTGAAATCATCCAAAGTTTAAGGGAGTCCTTTTATCTAGAATTGGCCAAAACAGCCAATCGATGGTTGGGTTATTTAAAGAAAACAGAACAGTTTCCAGATCATCTTCAAGATTTTTTGAACACCTGTGAAGAATATGAACAAACTAGACCGACACCTTTAATATTAAAGTATGAAACAGGCGGGTTTAATTGTTTGCATCAAGATTTATATGGCGACATATTTTTCCCGTTTCAAGTAGTATTTGTATTAAATCAACGAGATAAAGCCTTTTGCGGTGGAGAATCTCTATTAGTGGAGCAAATTCCTCGTGCTCAGAGTAGGGGACATGTAATTACTTTAGAACAAGGTAGTGCGCTGATCTTTCCTACTAACCATAGACCTGTTCTAGGTAAAAAAGGATATTACAAAAATACGGTTCGTCACGGAGTAAGCACGGTTACTTCTGGAGAACGATATGGTCTTGGAATCATTTTTCACGATTCTAAATAAAAATTAAACTTCAATATCTTGCTATTTCATTCCTAGAATTGTACATTCTGAATTTATAGGGAGTATATTGTAAGGAGAGGTGAGATAAATGCCGGATAGTATCAATAATGGACATAAAGAGAGCCATGATCATAGAATTTCGAATGATGTAGAAATGATAACAGATGAAAAGTGGCAAGCAATTATAAATAATGATGTAGCGTACAATAATCAATTTTTCTACGCTGTAAAGTCGACAGGGATATTCTGTAAACCATCCTGTAAATCTCGCGTTCCGAAAAAAGAAAATGTATGCATTTTTCCAAACGTAGAACAAGCTCTCCGCGCAAATTTTCGCCCTTGTAAACGTTGCAAGCCCACTAATGAAAATCTGCCTGATAGCGAGTGGGTTGATTTAATTACTGAATACATTGATAAAAATTTCACGGAAAAATTAACTCTAGAATCGTTAGCAGATATTTGTCATGGGAGTCCGTATCATATGCATCGAACATTTAAAAAGATTAAAGGCATTACGCCGGTTGAGTATATGCAACAAGTTAGAGTACACGCGGCTAAAAAGTATTTGATTCAGACAAATAAAGCGATTGGAGATATCGCCATATGTGTGGGTATGGCTAACGCGCCTTATTTTATTACTTTATTTAAAAAGAAAACTGGACAGACACCAGCACAATTTCGTCAAATGAGTAAAATGGAGGAAAAGTACAATGGAAACAAAGAATAAACCAGCCCTTTATTGGTCTTTACTAAAGTTTAAGGATTGGAATTTTTATATTGCTTCAACTTCAAAGGGGCTTGTATTTGTAGGTTCACAGAACAAACTATTCAAGGAATTGTTCGAATGGGCTAAGAAACGCTTTCCAGGAAGTCCTCTTGTTGAAGATGATGAAAAGCTTGAACCCTATGTCGTTGAAATCACTCAGTATCTAGAAGGAAAGCGGAAAACCTTTACTGTTCCATTTGAGTACGTAGGTACGCAATTTCAGCTAGCAGTCTGGAATGCACTTTGTGAAATTCCTTATGGACAGACGAAATCCTATTCCGACATTGCAAATGATATAAATAAACCAGCAGCTGTTCGTGCTGTAGGGGCAGCCATTGGAGCTAATCCAGTATTAATCACCGTACCGTGTCATCGTGTAGTAGGAAAGAATGGATCATTAACTGGCTATCGTGGCGGATTAGAAATGAAGACACTGCTTTTGGATTTGGAAAGACAAGCTTCTTCCAGCAATGAGTGATTATTGCCGTACAATGAAGGGAAAGGAGGTTCCGTCATGAAAAGCGAATTGTTCTATAAAAACCCGAAAACCATTCTGAATAAAGGTACAGGCTTTCTTTCTGGATATACTCATTCACTAAATCCTTATACAGGCTGTTCATTTGGGTGTTCATATTGTTATGTACGCCAAATGCCTGTATCCCTTTTTCGAGAAGGGGAATGGGGAGATTGGGTCGATGTTAAAAACGAAGCTGCGAATTTATTAAAAAAGGAGCTTCATCGCGCCAAAGCCAAAGGGAATGTAACCATTTTTATGTCATCAAGCACAGACCCGTATCAACCAGTAGAGTATAAGGAAAAAGTAACGCAATCTCTACTAAAGGTTATGGTAGAAGATCCCCCTGACTTCTTATTAGTACAGACGAGGAGCCCACTTGTAAGTCGAGATATCGATTTGCTGCAGAATTTAAAAGATATTTTGGATTATTATGATATTGAATCAGTTCGGATTTTTTGTAAATAGAATTACAGTGATACATAAACGTACACTTTTCATATGCAAACTTATTTTTCAGGTTGTCTCAATTTCATTGACTTCTTTACTTCCCTATCCCGTTTCATACTGCGGATAAGACTTTTTGTTTCTTTATCCACACGATTAGATTCCGTAATTTTTTGCAAGGCTTTATTATATGTAAAATCATCGAGCGTGTTGTTTCTCAAATATTCCATTGTTGAATCGGGAAGTTTCACATAACAGATAGAGACAGCCCACGCAACCGCCATTTTGGCATAAAACCCTTCATGCTTTACACGATCCAGGAGGTTGAGCACCCTTTCGATATATTCAGTCTCGATATAAAAGTCTAGGAGCATAACCACTCCAAATCGTATCTCATATTCTTTCTTAGAAGACAGATAGGGCTGTAAAAACTCCCATACACGCTCTTTATTTTCCTTTGTAGATTTAAGACCTGTACAAAAGCTGTCACATACCGACCAATTATCAATTTTTGGCACGAACGAAGCCACATAAAACAGGAGTTCTTCAATATCCGTCTTAACATAGCCAATAACCATACCTTGCAGCATGATTTCTTCAAAATATTCATCTTTTGCAGTTTCAAGGTAAGTGTGCCAGTCACCCTTTACAATTTTTTTAGCTATTTTACGAAGCCCTGGCAGCCGAACACCTAATACATTGTTAATAGTAGGTATAAGTGTGGCCGAAAACTTCTGATAGTCTGTATCAATGAGTTCAAAGATTTGTTTTCTAATTATATTTTCCATTCGGGCTCTCCTATTTGTTTGATTTCGTTACCTTTACTATTTGACAACCTCACTATAACTGATTATTTTCTGAAAAAGCCAAGAATTGAATATAACAGCAAGATATCGAAACAATATTATTAGTTACTTTTAAAT
>NZ_JBALQK010000369.1:0-3957 GCF_036965845.1 Bacillus sp. JJ1127
CACTAAAGCGTTAAACCTTTGATTCATAAAATAAAAACACATAATTATAAATAATTATGCATTTTTATTCATACAAAACAATAAATAAGTACAAAAAAGAAGAGTGAACTTTTTCACTCTTCTTTTAAAAAGTTATTTTACAAGAGGATTTTTCTCCTCTTCTCTTAGCCCTGGATACCATTGTAGCATATTGATAAACGCATGACTTGCAACTGAATCGTCTATACAGAATTTATCCATATCAAAATGGAAATTATTCCTACCCATCAATTGGTCCGTTACATTTTTTAACAATTTACTATATCCAATTAAACGTCTAGATGTCATTATTTTACTTTCTCGAAAAGAAGGTTCACTTTCCTGTTCACGAAAATTTAACAATTTCTCATGAGGAATTTCACATCGGTCTTCTTTCGCTTTCATTACTTTTACCTTCACATATAAACCTTGCTCCATTCCTAATGCCCTGCTCCACAAAGAACTCCAACTATCGCGCTTAATATAGTATCTCCCTTGAAAATAACTTTTTATCATTGGAACAAGAATATGAATTCTCGGATGATACCTGTCTCCTTTTTTCAAAATATCCAGCATCCGAAAATACCCTAGATGAACTTGTTTTACAGACTTATACTTAAATAGACGATTGAAGGCAATTAACATTTGATCTAATTTCTCATTAATTTCTTCCTCGTTTACATTTTCTAATCCCAAATCTACCAATAGCCAATTTACTTGCTGTGTTTTATTAATTTCTGTTATCACACAGTGATTAAAATATGCTAATTCTAATGATCTTTCCCAAGATGAAAGCATAATTAAATTCCTCGCTTCCACTCTCTACTAGAATTTATTCTCCTAATTTCACCAAGCTGTAATTCTTTTTCCCTTTACGAATAATAATAAATCTTCCATCAAATGAATTTTCCACCGTAACATCTGTATTTACATCCGTTACTTTATCTCCATTCATTAAGATTGCCCCATTATTAATATCTTCCCTTGCTTGACGTCTAGAAGGTTCAATCCCTAAATCCACTAACCATTCAACGATATTTTTTGTTTCCTTTGCAGCTTGGAAAGTTGGCATATCTTTAAAGCCTTGTTCGATTTCATCCGCAGTTAATGATTTAATATCTCCACTAAATAACGCTTGTGTAATTTTTACTGCTTGTAAAAATGCATTCTCACCATGAACAAATTTCGTCATTTCTTCTGCTAATACTTTTTGCGCTTCACGTTTATGAGGTTCTGTTTGAACTTTAACTGCTAATTCATCGATTACATCCTTCGTTAAGAATGTAAAGAATTTCAAGTATTTCATTACATCACGATCATCAGCGTTTACCCAAAACTGGTAGAATTCAAATGGTGTTGTTTTTTCAGGATCTAACCAAATTGCTCCTCCTGCTGTTTTACCAAACTTCGTCCCATCAGATTTTAATAATAACGGAATTGTTAGGCCAAATACTTTCGCTTCCGGTCCTTCTAATCTGCGAATTAAATCTAAACCACTTGTAATGTTACCCCATTGGTCACTACCACCAATTTGTAATTGTACGCCTTCTTCTTTGTATAAGTGGTGGAAGTCCATGGATTGTAGAATTTGGTATGTGAATTCTGTGAATGAAATACCAGTATCTAAACGACTTGCTACAATATCTTTTGCTAACATACTATTTACACTAAAGTTTTTACCGTAGTCACGTAAAAATTCGATAATGTTGATTTGATGTGTCCAGTCGTAGTTATTTACCATTTTCACTTCACTATTGCCGCCAAAGTCGAATAATTTTTTCATTTGTGCTGTTAATGCGTCAACATTATGTTGTACTTGTTCTAATGTTTGCAGCTGACGCTCCGTTTGTCGTCCACTTGGATCTCCAATTGTTCCTGTTGCTCCACCAATTAAGATAACTGGATGATGCCCAGCTAATTGGAATCGTTTCATCATCATAAACGGAATCAAATGTCCAATATGCATGCTGTCACCAGTTGGATCTACACCACAGTACAAGGAAATCTTTTTCTCTTCTACTAGTTTGCGTAATCCTTCTGCGTCTGTTTGTTGATTAATGGCGTCACGCCATTCCAATTCATCAATGATGTTCATATCTTTCCAGCTCCTTTAGTTTTTAAATTTTTCTTACCTCAAATTAGCAAGAATACAAAAAGTCCCCATGTCTACACTAGACATAGGGACGATTTTTAACCGTGTTACCACCCAGATTGCACAAATAGTATCCATTCTCCTATTTATGCCACTCTTAGCAATAGTATCGATTGCTACTCCGCTTAGCATTACCTAAGATACTCCAGAGTGTAATTCACAAGTTTGTTTGTGCTAGGTTCCATCAACCCCTAGCTTTCTCGATAACAGTGACAAACTGCTACTGGGCTCTTTCAACGTATTTGATATATTAAATTATAGTCATTATAGTGAATTAAAATTTTATTGTCAATTCTACAGAAAAATGTTTTGAAAATATTCACATTTTCTTTTTTGTTATACCACAAAAATAAAGTAAAGGATAAACCTATCCTTCACTAATTAAAATCCTATGAAGATCAAACGTTTGAAAGGGTTCATACTCTATTTATTCCAGCTTTCATTGAAACCTTACATCCACAAATAATATTTCAATAACACTTTTATAACTTTTAAAATAAATACCTACTGCTTTAAAAATTATACTAAGTCTTCTCCAATAATTCTTACTTCTCTTTCTAACGTAACATCGAATTTCTCTTGAACAGTTTTTTGAACAAAATGAATTAAATCAATATAGTCTTGCGCTGTTCCATTATCAACATTCACCATAAACCCAGCATGTTTTACAGAAACTTCTACACCACCAATTCTCTTTCCTTGTAATCCAGAATCTTGAATCAACTTACCGGCAAAGTGGTTAGGCGGACGCTTGAAGACACTACCGCATGAAGGGTATTCTAATGGCTGCTTCGATTCTCTTTTATACGTTAAATCATCCATCTTTTCTTTAATCTCTGCATATACACCCTTCTCAAGTTCAAATGTAGCCTCAAGTATAATGTAATGGTTATTCGCAAATGTACTTTTACGATATCCGAAATCAAAGTCGTCTTTTGAAAGAGTAAGTAACTCTCCCTCTTTTGTCATAACAACCGCTTTTGTTAATACATATGCAACTTCGCCACCATACGCACCTGCATTCATATATAATGCTCCGCCAACTGACCCTGGTATACCACAAGCAAATTCAAGTCCCGTTAAAGAATGCTCTAGCGCCGTTCTTGAAACATCAATAATAGCAGCACCACTTTGTGCTACAATTGTTTGTCCATTCACAGTAATATCTGTTATATGAGTCAAACTCAATATGATTCCACGAATACCACCGTCTTTTATAATGACATTAGAGCCATTTCCTAAAAACGTAATTGGAATGTTGTTTATATTCGCATACTGTACCACTTGCTGAATTTCAGTATAAGTAGTAGGTATAACAAACACATCTGCTTTTCCTCCTACTTTTATATGCGTATGATCCTTTAGCATTTCATCTTGCTTCACATGTCCTTCTGGTAATATTGTACGTAAATATTTATATACTTCCTGCATATTCATTCTATGATTCCTCTATTTCTATTAATAATTAATGGCCTATCCTCTCGACAGTTCCAGCATTCTTAAAACTATTTCTCTTATTCTCTCCCATTCCGCTTACAAATTCATTCACTGCACTATATGTAATGCCATGCTGAAAATAAGTAGGTAATCGGCCACCACATAGATTACCTGAATAGTTTAGTAAGATAGTTTCTCTCTCTATCTTATCAAAAAATCGAGAAGAAAACTTTACCTTCAAAAATTTTCCGATATAGCCAAGTTTAAGATATATATACATCAATTAAAAAACCGACATAAAACCTCTCTTTTTAGGTGGGAGAGAGCATCTGGCCATGCATAGAAGCGGT
>NZ_JBALQK010000370.1:0-3323 GCF_036965845.1 Bacillus sp. JJ1127
GTTTTTATAATGCAGTCTATATGAGGTTTTCCGAATAATATAATGTAAAATATTATATTGTTATTAGGTTATTAGGAACATTTAATGTTGTTTCACAACTGAAAGGAAATTGAAAAAAACCTGAAACTTTTCTCATTAAAATTCAATCTGACTTAAAAAATGAAAGAAAAATGAAATTTTCCAAAAGAAATTCTTTGTTAAAATAAAAAGCATAAATACAAAAAAAGTATTGACACATGGAGAAAAATGTATTTTTCCAAGATATAGTGGGGGAAAAAATGAGATTAGAAAAACAATTAATAAAAAAGATATATTATGAAACATTCCTAATGGAGAATGAAACACATCCACCTCTTCAAGTACTTGGAGAAGCTTATTTAAACGAACAAAAAAATGAGATTTCCGATGGATCTTATATTCGTTTTGCACAAGGTGAATTTTATTATCACCATCAAGATTTTGAATCAGCTATTTTTAAATGGGAGAAAGTCAGTAATGAATTAGCACCATGGGCACAAAAAAATATTGCGGATGCTTACTTCGAACTTAACCAATTATCAGTTGCTGAAAATGTTTATACCTCCATTACTACTGATAACAAAATACTTATGACCGAAATTGTACTGCAATTACTGTCTCTTTACATCGAGCAAAATAATCTTGATTCAGCTTTCGCTGTTATCAAAGAAGCGGTTTCTTTAAATCCCGATTATCCAAACGTCACAACAATTGCACGTTCCTTTTATGAAGAACAGCAAGATTTTGACAGTGCAGTAGAGCTTGCTGTGAATGAGTTAATTCGAACAGAATCTTTTCCATGGTTTGAGGTTCTAAAAGGATATATCGATAAAGGATTTACTAAAAATATTTCACCAGACTATTTTTATAAAGTATTAGTTACATTAAATAATGTAGATCAAGTACAATTTACGCAAATTGTTTCATCACTTTGGCATAGCTATAAAAATGAACAAAATTACTTATTATGGCTTAAAACAATAAATGAATTTTTCTTACATATCGAAATACATTCGTCCGATATATGGGACAAAATTTCTTCTCTTTACGAAGAAACGTACTTTGAATTAATTCAAGGTCAATATATGCTAAGACAATTACACGAGATCATTCCAAATCTTTTAACAAATTGGTTAAAGGTAGCTAATCCGTCTCATTCTGTATTTCCATCTGCAGCAGTATTGGCATGGGATGAGATTTTCCCTTCCACAATAGATTCAGCAAATATAAAACATGTGGAAAACCTACTGTCATATTCTATTAATCATGTGAATGGCTTAGAGTATAGTTTACATCTTTTTGAATCTATTACACAGTGGGCACAAAAACATGATTTAGAAATGGGGCATCGATTTAGATGGTTAGTTGGTGAGCTTGCAGATTTAAGAACAAATCGCCTTTTAGTAACTGGAACTTCAGGAAACGGAAAAGCTTCATTTATTAACTCTATCCTAGGAGAAAATATATTAGAAAACTCAATCTCAAATGTAGTTGTCTTTAAAAATGACGCTCATACAGTAATTAACGCTATAACAGATTCAGCAATTACAACAACTGAGAATTTCTCTGATTACCATAACATGATGTCTCTACACCGCCAAACATATAGAGATAGAGCATGTGTTGAATTTAAATTACCATGCAGATTTTTAAGTGAAAATAAACTTACATTCGTTGTTACACCTAGCTTTAATAGGAACAACGACACTAGAGATGAGACATTCGAATATTTAAATTCTGTAGACGAATTATTATTCGTATTGAATGCGGATTCACCTTTTACTGACAAAGAACGTGACATTCTATTAAGTATTCAAGAACATACACCAAATCTACAAATTCATTTCTTATTAAATAAAATCGATAACATTTACAGTGAAGCAGAAGCAAAAAGAGTTATACATGATACGCAAGCGAGAATAAACGCATATTTCCCGCAAGCGAGAATTTTCCCTTACTCTTCGTTATATACAAATAGTCAACAACTAAACGATTTAACCGAGTTTATTCATTTTAACTTTAACCATAAAAATATCGATGCAGAACGTACTGAAAAGCTATTGTTTTTCATTCGAAAAACAATTACACATCTTTTGGATAAACGAGTTGAGATGGAAAATAGCTTAGTGGATTCTATTAATTGGAATGAAGATATGTTAGTTAAACTAAATGGTTGTATTAATAACCTTACTGCTTTTGAGAAGGAAAAAATTCATTTAATGACAGAATCATATCGTACAATGAAAAACGAAATTACTAATGATCTTACGGAACATATTCCGAAACTATTGCAGGGTTGTTCTGATTTAATTAGTGAAGAAAGCGATTTTGGGCACATTGATATTGAACTAAATACAGCGATGAACGAAAGAGTTCAAAAATATCTGGAACAAACTGTGTTACCTAATTTTGCTCGCTCTATGCAAAATTGGATTGCAACTTCTAATAACGAGCTCCTTCAAAGTCAATCGTACTTAGAAGAAATCAGTGAAGGACTTAATTCTTTATTGGGAGAAAATCGAATACAGTTAGAATGTGACTTTAAAGTGCTTGATGACTGGCGCAGAGATACTGATAGAATGACAACTAGAATACAAATGGAAGAAGTAAATATTTTACGCCGATTTACACCAGCACAATTTTTACTAAAAAGTGCTGGTAAATTATTTGGAGTTCTTCCTAAAAATAAAGCTATGTTATATAACAAATACAAACAGTATTTAGAAAATGAAGATTATACCGATGTAACGGCTTCTATTATGAAGAAGTTTTTCTTGCAATTTGAGCTATTTGAAAACGCACAAGAGCGGGATATTAAAATGTTCTTTAGAAATCCATTTGGCGCGTTGGAACAAGCTGTAGAAAACACTCATTTAGAAATAAAAGAAAAACAAGATACACTGCATAAAATGAAATCAAACCCTGAAGTTTATTATGATTCTATAACGCTCTTTGAATTGAGATTACGTCAATGTGAAGTAATCTTAAATATAGGTGAGGATAATTCCTATACAGATTTAACTTTAGAAACAAACATAGAGTAAACGTAAAATTACCTTCACTGAAATGAAAATAAGTAGTGAGTAGGAAAGAGTTAATAGACATGCAATAATAGCTTGTCTTGTCTGTTATTTCGAGAAAATATTAGGTGAAGAAAAAGAAGCGATAAAATAAATCGCTTCTTTTTCGTTTGTTGAGATGTTTATTTTTACAATAAGGATACTAATTTTTAGTAGTATTATTAGATGTAATCGTAATATTGTATAACACTAGAATATAGCGGGGCATTATAAACTAACTTATAT
>NZ_JBALQK010000371.1:0-1774 GCF_036965845.1 Bacillus sp. JJ1127
ACGTCGCCAAGCAACCTTAGACGAGTCAGAATGACTCGTCTTTTTTGTGTTTTATTTTCTATTTGTAGGCAGTAAGATTCTCACTTTGTCCCAAGGTTTAGATGATGAAAGAAGAAGGATAATAGTTTGTAAAAACCCAAGTCGTGACGAGAATTTTTCTTTATTGCAAAAAGGATCTTATATGCATAAATCCATTTTAATTCTTCAACATGTCCTTTACAAAGGGTACAGATTACTCGTTTTACTTCGCATGTGGCAAAAAGGCCCTGACAGATGCTCTCTCTCATCTAAAAAGAGGGGTTTTATGTCGGTTTTTTAATTGATATATATATAGAAAAAACAAGTAAAATATGAAAGTAGAATTTTATAATTAAGGTTTTTACTTAATGGAAGGAATAGATACATGAAATTTTAGGATGGGTGTGGGTGATTATGAAAGAGATATGTATGTTATTAGTAGCAATTATACTATGGGGAACAGCAATTGCTCCGACAAAATGGGCGTTAGAGTTAATTCAACCATTCACTTTATTATTTCTTCGTCTTTGTTTTGCTGGAGGGATATGTCTGCTTTTTTCTTTTCATCAGCTACGAAAAAATATTGTAAATAAGGATGTCTCATGGAAAAGGATGAGCTTGTTATCTTTTACTGGTGTAGCAGGATACTTCATGTTTACCTCGTATGGGATTTCTTTAACAAGTGGGTTACATGTTAGTATCATTGACGCTGCTTTACCATTAGTTACAATCATTTTCTCGGCACTGTTTCTAAAAGAAAAAATTCAGTTAAACTATTGGGTTGGAGTTATATTAGGTTTTATAGGAGTAATATGTATTACGATTCCATCTGGTAATGATACTCAAAGTTCTTCTTTAGTTGGAGATATGCTTATTCTATTAAGTACTTTTGTATTTGCGTTTTATACAATATTATTAAAAAGGCCAAAACAAGAAAGAAATCTATCAAGCGAAGTATTTACAACATTAACATTGCTCATTGGGGCAATCATTCTATTCCCCTTTGCGGTTATTGAAACTTTTTACTGTGGTCTACCTCAAATAGGTACATGGAAGACAGGACTTAGTTTTATGTATCTTGTTGTTTGTGCAACAATTCTTGCCTATTGGTTTTGGAATAAGGCACTAGAAAAGGTTGCGGCATCAGTAAGTGGACTATATCTAAATGCTTTACCACTCATAAGTATTATTACCTCGGTTATTTTATTAAATGAATCTTTAACGTGGGATATTTTAATAGGGGGATGTCTAGTTTTATTAGGAGTTGTCTGGGCAGATAAAGATAAATTGCGTGTTCTAATAAAATCTGTAGATCGACAAACTAAAGAAAATAAAGAGTATAAATCATATTAATGTGAGAATATAAGAAGAGGGTAGACGATTCATTGAATGGTTCCTATAATATCTAAAAAACAGTTCCAAAGGCGTCTGCCGATGGAATAGAGGGATTGTGCCATCAGGCAGCTGTGTCAACTTCACTCGTGTTAAGCATCTCTTGAAGATGATACACGAGAACCCCCCTCACTTCAAAATTCAAAGGAGATAAGTGGCGAGAGTTTTCATAGGAGGAATAAAAATATTTAATTTTTATATAAAAAGCATTGACTATTTTAATGTGTAAGTGTAATATTATACGAGTCGCCGATAGCAACAAAGCAAAACGCGGCAAACGAAATAAAAAACTTAGTTGACATTGAAACATAGAAATGTTAACATAAGGAAGTCGCAAATGAGCGACAAACAAGTTCTCTGAAAA
>NZ_JBALQK010000372.1:0-5185 GCF_036965845.1 Bacillus sp. JJ1127
ACTTAGGTTTTTTTGTGTTTACTAAACATAGTACTTATTTTCGTGTAAGAATAACCTGCTCATCATTCATTTTTAACATATTGACAATCGCCAAATGTGACAGTACTCCTTTTTATAAAAACTATATCCTCATCTATAAAAACTGAAAACGCCGATCCGATTATTTGGAGGGTGTTAAAATAATCCTTGTTGAATTTAACGCATCTGTTAGCTCGATAAGGAATTGTCTATTTGCTGTTTTAAATTCAATAGAACCCACTCAATAATTATGATTGCTGAATTAATACGTTCCGTCGTATCACCTAAGAACACTTTATTAAGCAAGTCATCTAAATTAGTAAGTCGATTAGATAATTCTTTAATATGTACCAAAACAGAGCCAGAAGGAGGTATTGGTTTGTTGTTTATAGTCCATATACCTTCTAACATTACCCAAGTTGATGTGTTCAATATATATGAAGCTTTTAATACATCATTTACTTTTAGAGCAGCATTGATCTTAATGAGTGAACTATTTAACCAATGAGAAATGCCTCTTATTTTATTTTCAGAAATACAATAATCCTTATATTTTTGTTGGGCTATCCACATTAATTGCTTCAGGAACCCTTTATTATCAAATAAAATTTTGCCATCTAAAAAAGAGTATAGTTCCATTGGATTGTTATCAAAGTTTAATTGAACTTGATTAAAGTCTGCATATTTATATTCAATTAAAATATTTCCTCTAATTTCAGAATGGAATTTTTTATTATATCCATTTTCTAAAAGAAAATATAAATCTAAATCGGAGTCAGGGTAAGCATCTCCTCTTGCGACAGAACCTATAAGCATTAACCCAATAATTTCATCTTTAGCCATACAATCATTTGAGATTGTTCGGACTAACTTTTTATGGTGTTCATAATTAATGAATGAAAGGTTTTCTATCATTTTAGCCCTCCAAATTTAATTGTGCTTAATAAGACGTTCGAGATATTAAGTGATTTTCCTTCTCATAGAAAGGATAAGATGCTCTGCATGGATGTTTTTGGTATCTAAGTATTTTTTACATTTCTCTTCAAAATTTTTCATAAATTGTTCCCCTTATTCGAGATAATAAGTAACCTAAACCGATATTCCTAAATATCAGTTTAGGTTAGGGATAGAGTATTTTCTTATAATTAAAGCCATACGAAGATAGTAAACATATTTTCGGGAGGAGTGTTAGAAAAGTTACTACTGCAAACATTGGGATATCATCTAAACTTAAAGATATTGATTTCTAAAAGGGAATCTCACCATCTTTATTAATCAATGAATATCAACCTTTTTAAAATAGAATATTGTTGCGAGAAAGCTGATAATAGCTGTAGCGGCAATGATAATATAAGAATATTCTGGTGGATATGTCGGTTGCAATTCGTTATTTACTATATCTAGTGCAGCTGTCCAAGGAAACAAATCTTTGTGTTCCGAACTTGCAGTTAGAACATTTACCATTGCTACAACAATTGTTAATATAATAGGCGGAACATAAGTCTTCATTACAAGAGTTAGCAGTACAATAGGAGAAGATAAGATAAAAAGGAATCCACCGCCTAGTAAAAATTTCACTAAAAATTGAAAAGATAAAGGGATGCTTAATCCAGGAAAACCTCCTAATAGCCCTAATAGTAAAGTTAGTCCCCATGCAACTATAGTTAGGATCATAATCCAAATAAACAGAAGGATGAATTTGCTCATAATAAAGTTAAAACGTGATACAGGAATGGTTAATAAATTTTTTAATGTATTTTCTGTGTATTCACGATTAAAGAGATAAGCGGTAACGACTCCGTATAGAAGGACTCCCATAAATAAAATAGTATACATATTTACATTAAGAAAAAGGGCATCGAAACTCGCAGGTGTAACAGATGGTTTTGTTTTCATTTCTATATAAAAGGCCAAAATGATCATAAACGGTGCTACAGCTGCTCCAATAATACTAATCAAGAACATATTAGAACGTTTTAACTTTAATAGTTCCGCATATAGTAGATTAACCAATTGTCCCACCTCCAACCAATTTGGTGAAGTAATCTTCTAATCTGTCTTCGCTCATCATAATCTTTGATACTTCAATATCGTTTTGAACAAAGAGTTTATTAATCTGTCCTTGTTGTCCGAAATGAGAATAAACGCGAATATGTCCTTCATCATGTACTTCGTAATCAAAAATATGAAATTGTTTCTCTAAAAGCAGCGTAGCTTTATTATCGTCATTTACTTGGAATTCCAAGTATTTACGATTTAGCTTTCGAAGTGCATCAAGAGAAGTCTCTTCTAATAACTTTCCTTCATGAATAATGCCCATATGATCGACTAGCTGTTCGACTTCAGCTAAAATATGGCTAGAAATTAATATTGTTATATTTCTTTCCTTTGCTAAAGATTTAATCAACTTTCGCATTTCTTTAATTCCAATTGGATCTAATCCGTTTGTTGGTTCATCTAGTATTAATAGTTCTGGATAATGGAGAAGTGCTCTTGCGATTCCTAATCGTTGTTTCATCCCTAAGGAATATTTGCCCACTAGCTTTTTTGTTTCATGTTCTAGTCCTACAATTTCTAATGCCTCTTCAATCGCATTTTTTTTGTAAACTCCAATGATTTTGGCATTAATTAATAAATTTTCTTTTGCAGTAAGGTTTTCATAAAAACCTGGAACTTCAACGATTGAGCCGATTCTTCTTAAAATTTCTTTTTGATTCTTAAAAAAATCCTCCCCGAATATTTCGATTTTTCCGCTTGTAGGTTTTATTAACCCCAGCAGCATTCGAATTGTAGTCGTTTTACCCGCACCATTTCGTCCGATAAAGCCGTAAATCTCTCCTTGATTTACATTTATATTGAGATTATCTACTGATTTTTGTTTGCCATAAATTTTAGTGAGATTTGTTGTCTTTATAATTGCATTCATTTTGAAACACCCGCTTTTCATAAGTTCTTAATTACATGATAAAAAGGAGGATTTAACTGCTGCTTAATCATTTCTTAACTGTTTCTTAAAAGCGACTTGTTTTGGGATGGAGAAGCCAAAGGTGGTCTTTTTCCACGGCATACTTTCTACCCATATTTGTCCGCCGTTTTTTTCTACGAGAGCTTTCGCAATAGCGAGTCCTAGGCCGCTTCCACCATGCGAAGGGTTCCTGGATTGGTCACTTCGGTACATTCGCTCAAACACGTTCTCTAGATCATCTGTTGAAATTCCAGGTCCTTTATCCCAAATGAGTAACTGATATTCATTCATTGTTTCTAGAAGTTCGATTCCTATTATTTGTCCGGACTTTCCGTAATATATAGCGTTTTTCATGAGATTACCTATAACTCGCATAAGACTAAGGGAATCCGCTATAATAGGACAAGGTGTTTCTGGGATACTAACTTGTAACTCTATATCATGTTTCGATAGCTCAGGTAAAAACTCAATTAAAGATTCTCTAGCAATCTCAGCAAAATTGAGAGGCTCTTCCTTCAATGGAAATTCATCTGCATCTAGTTTGGCTATATTAAATATTTCATCAACTAATTGTTTTAAGTTGCTTGATTTCTTTGAAATGATTTCAAGATATTCTTGTTTCTCTTCTTCTGAAGTAGCAATATCATCTTTTAAAGCATCAATATAGCCAATAATAGAAGTAAGGGGTGTCCGAATATCATGCGAAATACTAGATAGGAGTTGTTTTCTAGCTTCTTGAGATTTTACAGCTTCAATTTGCACTTTTTCTAGTGCGGTTATTAATTCATTTGTAGAAAAGACTACTTCGTCCAATGAATGATCGTTATTTGTATAGAGTCTTGCGTGTGTATTTCCTTTAATAGCACGTCTTAATCCGGTAACCATGGATTTTCGGCTTTTGATAAAATGAAGCCTGATAAAGAAAAGACTGATTGTTATAGTGAAGAGGACAATAAATAAGGCTAATCTTCCTGTTTCTAATTGATTGTTACTCATATCTATAAATAGAAGTGCTGTGATTGCTAAAAGTTGTAATAGAAGTAGATACAGAACTTTATCATTCTTCAACCTTTTCACCTACAAACTTATATCCAATTCCCCATACAGTTTGAATAAATTTAGGATTTGAGGGATCAATTTCTATTTTCTTTCTAAGCTTTCTAATATGTACCATAACTGTATTGTCATCTTCTATATAGTTACTGTCCCAAACATTGCGAAAGAGTTGCGTTTTCGTAAAAACTTGTTCAGGATTTGAAGCGAAAAACTTTAATAATTCAAGTTCTTTCCCGGTTAAAGGTATGTCTTGTCCATCTACGTTAACTGTGTACTTTTTCACATCAATTGTTAGCCCTTTAAATGTTAGGATTGTTTTTTCTTGCGTGTTAGCATTACTTCCTAATATTAAAAAGCGCCTCATAAGAGCTTTTACTCTAGCGACTACTTCATTGATACTAAAAGGCTTTGTAATGTAATCGTCTGCACCTATGCCTAAGCCTAAAACTTTATCTACTTCTTGATCTTTAGCAGTGAGCATTAATATCGGGATATTTGTTTTGTTTCTAAGTCTTCTGCATACTTCGATACCATCAACTTTAGGCATCATAAGATCTAATATAATGAGGTTATATTTGTTTTGTTCAAATAAGTGAAGAGCTTCCTCACCATGTATAGCGATATCTACTGTATATAGTTCTCGTTCTAGATATTTTTTTAATAAATCTCGTATTTCTTTTTCATCGTCTGCTATAAGTACACGGATATCTTCCATATTTTCACCTGTTTCTAATAGGATTTTGTTTTGTATTATGGTTTTGGTAAAGAGAAGTACAATAGTTATCTTATTATATACTATTAATTGTTAAAATAAGGGTGTTGGCTTTAGGAAAAGGAATAGAGTTTATTGAATGTAGAAAAAAGCTCACTTGGGAAATAGATTAAGAGGAGGGAAGAGCATTGTAGTTGTTTAGTAAGGATTCAATAGTGTATTTTTCGTACTACAGTAATGTAAAAAGAATAATTAAATATCGTTATGAAAAAAATTCCGAAAAACCATTGACTATTACTATATAGAGGTGTAATATTACACAAGTCGCTAATAGCAACAAAGTAAAATGCGGCAAATGAAATAAAAAAACTTAGTTGACATTGAAACATAGAAATGTTAACATAAGGAAGTCGCGAATGAGCGGCAAACAAGTT
>NZ_JBALQK010000373.1:0-4994 GCF_036965845.1 Bacillus sp. JJ1127
AAATAAAAGACTACATACTATACGCGAAAGAGTATAAAACAGGGAATTATGTATCAGGGGCTGATTGGTTTTGGAGGAGGACGAGGCCTATAGCGGGGGATGTATCCGCAGATACGAAGCACCGAGGACCATAGAAAATAAGAATTAATTAGCTATCTAGACAGACCGATGAGTTATCGACTCATGCGAATACACCAGTGCATCTTGTTGAGTGATAATAAAGTTGCTGAAGAAGCTTTGAGGCTTGAGGAAAGCATCCAGTTTATCGATGTAGAAATTCATTCTCTCCTCAGAGGAAACCATGAAAAAGGAATTAAACCACATCCATATACGAAGTTACTTCTTTCTTTCTTTTTGTAAGTGAAAATATTGCTTGTACTCTAATCGGTGTTATTGGCGATATAGAGCACTGTCATACATATAAAGAATCTCGGTGTTTCAGCCGAAAATTCGCAATCTGGAACTTTTGTACGCTCGACTAAACAAACATATAGTGGTGTTCGAGATGCGCGTCGGATACTTTATCAGATGTCTATGATGATGTTAGCAACTGGAACACGAAAATCTGATTTCCCTTATCTTTCTGGACCAAAAATCTTCAATTGTATAGCTTCATCAACAGGTTGTAAGGATGCTAGCGCGAAAATATATGTGGTTTCACCATTCGGTTCTGTTATTGGTTGAATAAATAAGCGATATTTTATATTATCTGCACCTTATCTCTATTTATTTCTGTTAATATACCTATTAAGAGATATACAATAAGGGTTTAGATGTATGATTTGCAATATACTGATTTAAAGGATTTTCCTTTATTACTTGAATAGGCTAAAAAGAAAGGAGGACCTATAGATTTCGGTTGATTATATGAAATGAAAAATCAAGTTGTTATCTTTGGGTTCAGATTACCATTATTTAAACTATTATTCATACTAAAAGAAGTACAAGGAGGAAGGTATATCCATTAAAATAGTGAGATATACCAAATTAGAAATGAGCATTAAATTTAATAAAAAAGTAGTAGCATTAACAGCAGGATTAACGGTTTTAACTTCACCATTAGCATCATTTGCAGAGGAACAACAGGAAGGTAATAATATTAAACCTGCGGAAGTTCAAGGACAAGGTAAAACAGACCAACTTAAAGTTTCAGAAGAACAGGCTTTACAAAGTATTGAAGAAAGTTTTAAAGATGTAGATGGAAGGGGTATCAGTAAAGAAGAAGTTACTGACAAGGTAAAACCTTCAGAAGAAGAAACAGGTAGACTAACACCACCTAAAAACAAGTTATCTAACCGTAGTTTGAGTGGTAAATATTTAAGTAGTGGTACTAGTACAATAAACGGTGTTCCATTTACAGAATGGATTGTTCCACCAGGAAACGATAATATTAGACCTCAAAACCGGATGAAACCGAAGTACATTACAATTCATGAAACTGATAATACTAGTGTTGGAGCAGGGGCAAAAAGCCATGCTAAATACCTATATAACCAAGCAGTAGGGGATACAAACCGAGTAGCATCATGGCACTTTACAGTAGACGATAAAGAGATTTATCAACATATTCCTATCAATGAAAACGCATGGCATGCTGGTGACGGTAATGGTTCAGGTAACCGAGAGTCTATTGCAATTGAAATCGCAGTTAATCAAGATGGTAACTACGATAGAGCATTAGAAAACGCTAAGAAATTAGTAGCATATTTAATGAAAGAAACAGGTATTACAGTAGATAACGTAGTAAAACATCAAAAATGGAGCGGTAAGCATTGCCCAGACAATATTATTAATAGAGGACTTTGGAGTTCATTCTTAGAAGGTTCTCAATGGTATTATGATACTAATTATAAACCTCAAGACGATATTACAGGTGGTTGGTATGAATCTAGTATTCGTGAGTTAAATAAAAGGGGTATTATGCAAGGTGAAGGAGACGGAGTATTCTCACCTAACAGAGAGGTAACAAGAGCAGAATTTGCTCAATTAATCTCTAAATCTCTAAATCTACCAAGTGGAGATGCTACATTTAAAGACTTAGATGATGCACATCCATCTTTACAAGACGGTATTCGACGTGTAGCAAGTGCAGGAATCATTCAAGGTAGAGGTGACGGTTACTTTGACCCTAATGCACCGATTACAAGAGAAGAATCAGCAATCATTGTAAACAAGGCTTTACAAACTAAAGACTTATGGGGACCAGTTGCAAACCTACCATTCTCAGACTTAGACCAAATTAACTATAAAGAAGACGTTCAAAGACTATATGGTTTAGGTATTATAAAAGGTAAAGGTAATAACGTATTCGACCCTAGGAGTACAACAACTCGTGGTGAGACAGCAAAAATGATTTTAAGTATGCTCCAAGTAATTGAAACTGGGAGTATTCAAAATGTAATTGGAACGGCTCAAATCAATGGTATTGGGGTAAATATTCGAAGCGGAGCAGGTACAAATTACTCTATTGTTAGAAACGCAAGTAAAGGCGAAAAAGTTACAGTATATGAAGAAAAGAACGGTTGGCTAAGAATTGGAACAGGTCAGTGGGTTTATTATGACTCTAGTTATATCAACTATAACAGATGATATAAAAGTAAATAGTTAAAGGAACAAGTCATGTAGAGATATATGATTTGTTCTCAGGATGTGGAGAAAGTCTTCTCCACATCCTGTTTTTGTGTTTGGACCTTTTTTATCCGTCAACACTGATAAAAAAGAAGAAAAGTTAAGCTACAGTGACAGCGTTATGTCACTCCCTATATTTGTAATAAAGCGCTAAAGGATAATATGTGTAAGTGCGAAACTGACGATCATTGAGGACAAGCCTATTTTTTATTTATGTAAGAAGGAAAATAACATGATAGTATAAATAATTGACATTTAGTTATTTACAGAATATACTTCATATATGAAGTATAAGGTGGTTTTCAGAGAAGTAAGAAAAGTATATGAGGAATAGTTGTAAACTCCATATAAATTATTTGACATAAAAATATGATTATCTATATTTAATTTGTCCAATGTAGGCTTCATTTTCTGAAGAAAGGAGTTTTTCTATGCAAATAGCGGCAAGAGAATTATATGCTTTGATTAGAGATGTATATCATCAATTACAAAGTAATCTCGAAAAGGAATTAGAACAATTTGATATCAGTATAGTGCAATTTGGAGTAATACAAGTGTTATCAGATACAGAAAAAACTTCTATGTCTGATCTAAAACAAAAAATTGGTTGTGCTCCTAGTAATGTTACCACTATGATTCAACGAATGAAGAGAGATGGTTTTGTAACAACCACTAAAAATCCAGCTGATCAAAGAGAAACATTAGTATTTTTAACTGAAA
Organism: Bacillus sp. JJ1127; assembly: GCF_036965845.1. Classification (NCBI taxonomy): domain Bacteria; kingdom Bacillati; phylum Bacillota; class Bacilli; order Caryophanales; family Bacillaceae; genus Bacillus; species Bacillus sp. JJ1127. The sequence continues at coordinate 3,349 of NZ_JBALQK010000373.1, forward strand.
AGGGAAAAGAAACAAAAGAAAAAGTAAATGTTCAATATAATTTATTTCTTAAAGAAAACTTTTCTTACTTTAATGAAGAAAAGTTTATAACGCTATCAGAAATCCTTGAAGATTATAAATGTCATTTACTAAATGTTGAAAAGAGAATAACAAAATTGTAACTAGTGACTAATAGTTACAATTTGCTTATATATATAATTCATATATGAAGTAATTTCTGGAGACAAGGAGAGATTTGAATGAATGACAAAGGCATTAAACCTATGTTATTTCTACTAGCAATTGTAGCATTTTTTATTGGGATGGATTCTTTAGTGGTATCACCTTTAATTCCTGATATCGCCAAATCAACTGCAACACCAATGGAAAAAGGAGGGTGGTTAATTACTTCTTATGCTTTATTTTATGGGTTAACTGCTCCATTTTTCGGACCGATTTCTGACAAATTTGGGCGTAAACAAATGATTGTAACAGGGATGCTAATATTCTCAATAGGAACTTTTTGTACTGGATTAACACAAGACTTTAACACAATTTTAGTTTTTCGTGCATTAACAGGCTTATCAGGAGCAATGATAATGCCAAGTATATTTGCATTAATAGGTGATAAAATACCTTATAAAATGCGTGGAATGGCGATGGGAATGATAATGGGGGCTATGGTTGGATCTACTGTTTTAGGAGTACCAATTGGGGCTTTCTTAACTTCTGTTGGTAACTGGCAATGGACTTTTTATGGCATAGGAATTTTAGCATTGTTAGTTGCGTTTATTGTAATTGGAATGTTGCCTAAAACACCACCAACAAATCAAATTCAAGTTTCTGCACCAGTAGCAATGATTTCTGCAATTAAAACAGCTTTTACAAATTCATCTGTGTTCTTTGCATTATTATCCACTTTCTTGTGGACTGTTAGTTTACAAGGTATGTTCTCTTATATTGGAGTGTATTACAAAGAAAACTTTGATTTTAGTGTTGAAAAAACTGGAATGGTAATCTTTTTTGCAGGAGCTGGTAGTATTATTGGAAACGTCATAGGTGGTAAATTGTCTGATAAAATAGGTAAAAAAGCAGTTGTTTCAATTGCTACTATTATCGCGGCAGTTGGAGTTGTTAGTTTCTCATTGTTAACTGACCATGTAATAGCTGCAATGATTGCACACGTATTATGGAGTACATCAATTGGTTTTGGACAATCTTCATTAACAGCCTTAATCTCAGAATTAAGTCCGAAGGTCAGAGGTACTGTAATGGCTCTTAATAGCTCAGCAATGTATATTGGAATGATGTTTGCATCTGCAGGTGCTTCTTGGCTATTGGTGAGAGGACAGTCATTCTTAGCTATTGGTATACTATGTGCAATTGCTAGTTTTCTAGTACTACCAATTGTTTATTTTTTAGTAAAAGAAGGCTCAGCTACAACAGTAAATGAACAACAAGCCCAACTAAAATAGTAAGAGTAAATAATATCCGTGTACATATTAAAATTATTTATACAAACATTTCTTCTGTGTTAAAGCAACAATTTTTTCTTGTAAAATGAATTATTATAAATGGAATTATTTACAAATGAATCTCCGTATGATATAAGTATTACGTGGGAATTTTAACATGGAATATTTTTTTTAGAATATACTTCATATATG
>NZ_JBALQK010000373.1:5060-5287 GCF_036965845.1 Bacillus sp. JJ1127
TATGAAGTATATTCTAAAACCAAATTAAGATTTTTAATTTATACTATGTTGGAAATAGGGAAGTAAAAATGAACACCATTAAAATCGATTATTGTATTATTGGCGGAAGTCCAGTTGGTTTAACACTTGCTCTGTTACTCAGCAAACAAGGAGGAAAAGTAGCTGTTTTAGAGCGTAATAAAGATTTTAACAATAAAAATGGTGGAGTAATATTGCAACCTAAGACA
>NZ_JBALQK010000374.1:0-4610 GCF_036965845.1 Bacillus sp. JJ1127
CCCACCTAAAAGAGGGGGGTTATGTCGTTTTTTTAATTAATGTATATATAATTCAACCTTAAAAAGTAATATTTATAATAAATAAGGGCATAGTGAATAAAGTATATTTTGTAATGGGAGCTTTGTATGAAGGAGTGTAAACATTGTTTGCTTTTTTATGTAATGTAACATTCTTCTTTTTATTATTTCTCATATCGCTTAAACTGCTAGGCAAATCCGCACTCGCACAGCTTACACCACATGATTTTGGAGCCATTATCTTTTTATCCTATTTTGCTTTTCAAGCAATGCCGGTTGATGGTGCTTTGCAAGCTATTGTCGGTATGATTGTCATTACATGCCTTCATCTTTTGATCACAAAGCTAAGTCTACTCAATAAACTCAATCGTTTCATCCTAGGGCATCCCATTATTTTAATTAAACATGGAGATATTATTTTTGAAAATTTAAAGAAAAGCAGATATCCAATCGCCGAATTACTTTCTAATCTTCGCGTAGCAGGATATCCTAGCGTGCATGAAATTGAATATGCCATTTTAGAAGCAAATGGTGCAATTAGTATTTTACCTAAAAGAGAGCTTGTTCCTCTTACTCCAAAAGATATGCATATCGATGTGAAATATGCTGGGTTACCAATCGCTCTTATCGTTGATGCACAGATCCAACACGATAATTTAAAGTTAATCCACAAAAATGAAAAATGGCTCCATAAAGAGTTACTCGATAAAGGCGTGAAAGATATACAAAATATCGCTTTTGCTTCCGTCCAAGAAACAGATGGCTCCTTTACGATTACGCTGAAAAATGAGAAATCCCCTTAAACGGTTAAGGGGATTTCTTCATTATGATGCTTGTTTTTCCTCCATGATTCGTAATGGTACAGGATGCTTCATACGGTTCATCCCAAATACAATAATCGCTGTTAATAGCTCTGCAACTGGCATTACAAGCCAAATTCCATTTACTCCGAACAACTTTGGCATCATCCATAGTAGCGGAATAATGAACAATAAACCACGACTCAAAATAATAAAGACTGATTTCTTCGTTTGTCTTACCGACTGAAAATACTCTCCATACACAATGTTATAACCTAAAAATACATATTGAATAAAGAAAAGGCTAATTCCCGTTATCGTTAATTGAAATAATTCTGTTGATTGAACATCAAATAAACCAATCAGATATTTCCCAAAGAATAAACCAATCACAATTGCTGCACACCCAAGTGCAACTGCTATTTTCACGGCAAGACTTAATCCTTCCCTTAATCTTTCAGATAAATTTGCACCATAATGAAAACTTGCAATTGGTTGTAATGCTGCTCCAACACCAAAGAACAATAACAATGTCATGGAATGAATGCTATTTACCATCGCATAGGAGGCAACTCCTAATTCTCCTGCATATTGAATAAAGGCTATATTGAAACCAATTGTTACAATCGCTACTGTTATTTCAGTTGTAAAACTCGGAAAACCAATCACCATAATTTGTTTGACTGTCTCCCATTCAAAATGAAATTTCGTCCATTTTAAAATACTACTTTTTCTAAAGAAATGACTTAATAAAACAAGAAAACCAATTGCTGCTGAGAGGATAGTCGCTGCCGCTGCTCCTGTTACACCCCAGCCAAATATAAAGATAAAGACATAATCAAATACGATATTTAATAAAGCTGTTATAACAAGACCAGCCATTGCTAAATTTGGATTCCCATCGTTACGGATAAACGTACTCAAAACATTTTCTAAAACATATATCATCCCAAATGTTAACAATACTTGTAAATAATCTAAAGCATACGGCAAGATTACATCATTTGCTCCAAATAAATAAGCTAAATCTTCTATTTTCCATAAACAAATAGCCATTAAAATACCTACAATTATAACTGCTACTGTCATGGATTGTGTAAAAATAGATCTCGCTCGCTCTATTTTATTTTCACCTAATGCAATGGAGTACAATGTTGCCCCGCCCATACCAATCCATAGTGAGATAGAAAAAAAGATTGAAAAGGCTGGAACGGCAACGTTTACTCCGGCCAAACCATTCGCTCCTACTCCCCTACTAATCATCACTGCATCAATCATAATATTAACTGACATTAATACCATTCCAAGAACAGCTGGTATTAAATACGAAATAAACAAACGTTTTATTGGTTCTTCTCTTAACTTCTCTGTTGTTTCCATTTTAAATTGCTCCTTTACGACTCTCTGCTCACATTTTAAACCTTAAAGCAACTTGAAGGTCAAGAGAGAAGTAAAAAATGCAATTTTTCTTAGCAAATTCTTACTGCATTCTATTTCTTTTTTACGACAGGGATTTGTATTTCCGTTACTTGCTCTTCTGGATTTTCTGTCACAGACCAATCAATTAAAGCAAGTTCAATTGCATCTCCTGATACTTCATATCCCTCCTTTTTAATGATTCTTAACAACTCCTTGTAAGTTCCATCCGTTTTTTCATACGGCCCATGATGATAAGAACAGGCATACATCCCCTCCTTAATGGCATCTGAAGTCGTCACTTGAAACGGCATATAATCCAGCAAAATAAAAACACGATTATATGCTTGAAATTCGTTTTGAAACAATGCTTCTTTTGATACTGTCACACCAATATCTCCTGAAAATACACTATCATCTATTTGCTTCATATTTTTTTGAAGTGAATGTATATAATATTCAAACATATTATCCGTTGGATTCGGTGCAACAGCTAGCGCCGTAATTTTTCTCCTTGGGAATTTTTTAAATATGACATGATTTACTTTTGATCGTGTAGCTTCTTTCATCATCTCAATTTTACGCTTCATTTTCGCCAATGCATATTCAATTTCCTTTTGCTTCTTTAACATCATCTCTTGCTGTTTTTCAAGTAGATTTAAAGCATAAGTTGGATTTCTTTCATCAATATACTTCTTTATTTCTTTTAAAGAAATATTTAACTGACGTAAAAATTTAATTGTATCTAAAAGTGAAAACTGATCAATGGTGTAATACCGATAATTTGTTTGCGGATCGACAATGGATGGATGAAAAATACCTTTTTCATCGTAATAACGTAATGTTGATTCTGGAATATTATGCATTTTTGCCATTTCTCCAATTGTAAAACGTTGATTAAATAACATATTTCCTGCTCCGTTTCTTTCAAATAGATTTATTCCTTCTAGCTTCTTTCTTCTTACCCTTCATTATATAGGCATATATTCCTTATTCAAAATGAATCCTCTACTAAAAAAACTGCTAATTTTACATTGATTTTTTCTAAAACTTATTATATATTTATTACAGGTTCAAATTACAAGTTCAAAAGAACTCGTACAAAGACCTCATGTTTAATGTGTATTACATATTGTTTTACATTAAGCACACTCCGAGAAATCGTATGATACAAACAAAAAATGAAAAGGAGAGATGAGATGGAATTTTTCTTTCAAATTGCGTTAATTTTATTAAGTACAAAAATTGCTGGTGACATTAGTGTTAGGCTTGGTCAACCATCTGTACTTGGAAAATTGATCGTCGGTATTATTATTGGGCCTGCTGTATTAGGATGGGTTAACAATTCAGATTTACTCACACAGTTAAGTGAGGTAGGGGTTATTCTCCTTATGTTTATGGCTGGACTTGAAACAGACTTAAAAGAACTAAATGAAAACCGCAATTCCTCTTTAGCGGTTGCAGTTGGTGGCATCGTTCTGCCATTTGTGGGTGGTTATGTTGCAGGACTTGTAATTGGCATGGAACAATCTAATGCAGTCTTTTTAGGATTACTTCTATGTGCAACAAGTGTTAGTATCTCCGTACAAACACTTCGCGACTTAGGTAAAATGAAAACAAGAGAAAGTACAACTATGTTAGGTGCAGCTGTATTTGATGATATTCTTGTTGTTATTTTACTAGCCTTTGCGATGAGTTTCCTAGGCACAGGTGATGTGAATTTAACAGTGATTATCTTGAAAAAAGTTGTCTTCTTTGCAGCTATTATCTTAATTGGCTGGAAAGGTGTTCCAATGATTATGCGCTGGTTATCACCACTTCGTGTATCAGAATCTATTATTAGTGCAGCTCTTATCATTTGTTTTGCCTTCGCATATTTTGGTGAACTATTAGGAATCGCTGGAATTATCGGTGCATTCGCAGCAGGTATTGCCATTTCTCAGACAGATTACAAACATGAAGTGGAAAAGAAAGTAGAACCAATTGCTTATGCAATGTTCGTTCCGATCTTCTTTGTCAGCATTGGCATGAACATTACGTTTGCAGGTATTGGAGATAAAGTATGGTTTATCTTAGCATTAACCATCATTGCTGTCTTAACAAAACTAATTGGTTGCGGCTTTGGGGCACGAATCACAGGCTTTGATTTACAGTCTTCTACAATTATCGGATCTGGCATGATTTCCCGCGGTGAAGTTGCTCTTATCATTGCAGGACAGGGACTTGCTTCTGGCCTACTAGCAAAAGACTACTTTACAGCAATTGTTATTGTCGTTATTTTAACAACAATGATTACACCACCAATGCTGAAATATTCTTTCGGTGTAAAAGATAAGCAATTAAAACTAGGTAAATCGTAACTATATATACATCAAT
>NZ_JBALQK010000375.1:0-2019 GCF_036965845.1 Bacillus sp. JJ1127
AAAATGGACAACCTCTTTTGAATTCATATATTACGCGCGGTTTGTGCCCCAAAATGGAAGCTTTGTTGTAACATAAACTAATCCGTATGCAAGAATTAAGCACATAAGAGGATTAATGAAGAATCCGTAGCGGTTAATTGCTAGGAATAGATTTGAGAATATGATGTAGATAACACAACTAGCTACTAACATCATTACGCGCTTATGTTTAAATGAGTTCAGCATGAAGCAGAAACTACTTAAGAATGTACCGATAATAAAGACTCTATGACAAAGCTGCATAAAGTTATGAATGCGGTATTGATCTACAGCAGGAGCCGTTTTGAATAACTCGATTGTTTTCCCGAGAGTAAACCAAGAGAACCAATACGTGAAATCTGTCTTAAATCCATTTTTGATTAATTCTTTCGCATACGCACCTTTATCTGTAAATCCATTTGCTTTCATTTGGTTTACTACGTTTTCGTAACCAATTTTGTTAAATGGATCTGCGCCGGCAATTAATGGGTCAGCACCTTGTGTTGAGAACAAAATAAATTGATGAAGTGCTAAATAGTTACGAACGACCCATGCACCAATGATAAAGAATGGCCCAATAAACCATAACAGGCCGATTTTAATAGAGTCCTTGAATCCATATGTAAACAAGACAACAAGAACAGGAATCAGCAGCATCGGAGCCGGATTTGGACGGAACATGAGTAAAATAGATACAACAACTCCGAACCATATATGGAATTTCACTTTATTGTACTTCCACGCAAGAACAAATACATACACACTTAAGCACAAGAGGAACATCGAAGGAACTTCTGTTAATAATGTGCGGAAGTATGTATAGTTACTCGGATAAATAGCGTATAAAATACTTGCAACAATTCCATAAATATTCTTTTCAAATAACTCTTTTCCGATTAAAAATACTAATAGTACTGTACCGAGATTGAGCAACATGTTAATGACAGTTGCTACGTAGTAGTAAGGAATATGTGTTACGTCAGAAATGATCATTGCGCCAGCTAATAATAGCGGTTGACCAGGTGTTATGTATGCATTTTTCCCAGGTACTTCACTAGGCTCTAAATATACATAACCAAATACACCATGTTTTAATAACTGTTCAGCTGTTAACGAATAGTTAAATGCATCGTTCGCGCCATATGTTACTTTTACTAGCTCTCCATCTAATCCTGGTTGTTTTACTAAACAAAAAACGTGCAGGAGAAAAGAAAGCGCCAAAATTACATATACCGCTTTAGGCAAACTTTTAAACTTGGCTAACAAAAATAAGCATCTCCTTTGTTCATTACTTTTGTATTTATTTCGTGATAAAGTCCTAACATCATTAAGCCTATCCAAAACATAATTGCATTATATCATAAAGTGAAACTTCCATCAGCGAGGTTTTACAGTAATGCCCTGTGAAACAAATTTCAACCATATTTTAAGGAATACTTAAGAAGCTATATGTATAATAGAGGCGTGTATGGAGACGGAATGGTAAGTCCTATCTATTTCACAAACCTTGTGTTTGATTATGCGGGATTAAATAAATCACCGTTTTATCAATTCTTATCGAAGTTACATCAAGAAATCTCAGTACTCAGAGACGAACTAAAGATAAGTCAAGATGGAAAAGTAATAAAAAATTTAAGCGACAAGCAAAAAGAAATGTTGAGTCAATATAAACTACTTCAATATGATTTATTAGTAGGAAAGCAATATAGTAAAGAGATATTATTTTAGCAGAATATTGTGTATATAAAAAGAACTTGTAGATAGGCTACAAGTTCTTTTTTCAGTATATTTATAACGGGGTATAACTAGACAAGCTGGATCAATCAGGGAGTATTACTTGTAAATTTAGTATAAACCAAATTGTAACCGTTTTATTAATCTATTTGTGAGAATTATGTGAATTTTGGAATGGTCAATCTTTTTTATAATTACAGATGATTTTGTATTCGGGATAAAATAGAGTAGTGATTCGGCAAAATTCGACAATGAGATATCTATATA
>NZ_JBALQK010000376.1:0-2085 GCF_036965845.1 Bacillus sp. JJ1127
GATTTAGATGTCGAAAATTAAAATGGATTTATATAGTACTAAGAAAAAGCCCAACTATTATATTGGAAAAAATATTCTGAATTTTTAAAAATAAACTTTACAAAACCGAAAAAAATAGTAGAATACTAATTAATAAGAATTTTCTGATAACTAAGCAGTTACGGAGAATCTCTCAAGATTAGCAACGTACATATAATTTGGGGAGGGTACATGAATGAAAAAGAAAAAATTAAAAAAGTTAACAGCGGTGGTAGCACCAGTATTAGCAATGAGTATGGCGTTATCAGCATGTTCGGGTTCAGGGGGAGACAAAAAGACAAGTACAACATCTAGTGGTGGAGAAGATAAGAAATCTGACATTAAATATGCAGCAAAACAAGTAATGAATCGTACAGAAAATCAGGAAATTCCGTCGATGGATACTTCGAAATCTACCGATACATTAGGGGGACAAATTTTAGGGAATACGATGGAAGGGTTATATCGTCTTGATAAAAATAATAAACCAATCCCAGCTGCAGCGGAATCTAGCACGAAAAGCGAGGATGGCAAAAAGTATACATTTAAACTTCGAAAAGATGCAAAATGGTCAAATGGTGATCCAGTGACAGCGAAAGACTTCGTGTTTGCATGGCAACGTTTGCTAGATCCAAAGACAGCAGCGGAGTATGCGTTTATTGCTTACTATATTAAAAATGCAGAGGCAATTAATAAAGGACAAGCAGATGCATCTACATTAGGTGCAAAAGCTGTGGATGATTATACACTGGAAGTAGAATTAGAACAACCAGTGCCGTATTTCTTAAACTTAGTAGCATTTCCATCGTATTACCCGTTAAATGAAAAATTCGTAAAAGAAAAAGGTGGAAAATACGGTTTAGAGGCAGACACAGTAGTATATAATGGACCGTTTGTCATGTCATCATGGAAACATGAGCAGGGCTGGCAATTAAAGAAAAATGAAAATTATTGGGATAAAAAGAATGTGAAACTCGATGAAATTAACTACAGCGTTGTAAAAGAACCAGCTACAAAAGTAAATCTATATGATACGAATCAAATTGATTTTACATTGCTAAATGGAGAATTTGTTGATAAATATAAAGCAAATAAAGATGAGTATGGTGAGTATTCAGAGGCAAGTACGTTCTTCTTACGTTTGAATGAAAAGCGTAATGGACAGGATACACCATTGAAAAATAAAAAATTACGTGAAGCGATTGCATTATCAATCGATAAAAAAGGGCTAGCAAATGTTATCTTAAACAATGGATCTAAACCGACAGATCAATTAGTACCAAAGGGACTCGCAACGGGTCCAGACGGTAAAGATTTCACAGAATCATTTAAAAATGGTGTTAAGCAAGATACGAAAAAAGCAGCAGCTGCATGGGAAGAAGCGAAAAAAGAACTTGGTAAAGATCAAGTGACAATTGAATTGTTAAGTTATGATGATGGAACTGCGAAAAAAGTTGCGGATTATGTAAAAGATCAAATCGAGAAAAATTTAAAAGGGGTAACGATTAATACGAAAATTCAGCCGTTCAAACAAAAATTAAAACTAGAATCAGCACAAGACTACGAAATTTCTTATGCAGGTTGGAGCCCAGATTATGCAGATCCGATGACATTTATTGATATGTTTGAAACGAAGAGTCCGTACAACCAAATGAGTTATTCCAATCCAAAATATGACGAAATGGTTAAAAAAGCAGGAAATGAACTCATGTCCGATGCGAAAAAACGTTGGGAAGAGTTTGGAAAAGCAGAAAAGCTATTGCTTGAAGAAGATGTAGCAATGGTTCCTTTATATCAAACAGGTAGAGCGTATGCAATGAAACCGACTGTAAAAGGAGTTGTAAAACATAACATCAGCCCAGAATATAGCTTTAAGTGGGCGTATGTAACAGAGAAGTAAATAATGAAGCGAAAAGCATTTTTAGAAGTAGTCGATCTACTTTTAGAGATGCTTTTTGTTTAGGAGATAAGCTTGTTTCTAAGGCATTTCATTATAGGGAAAGGAAGATTTAAAAATACTGTATATACATTAATTAAAAAACTGATATAAAACCCCCTCTTTTTAGG
>NZ_JBALQK010000377.1:0-1766 GCF_036965845.1 Bacillus sp. JJ1127
AAAAAGCATCTCTAAAAGTAGATAAACTACCTTTAAAAATGCTTTTTTATTTCATATTATTTTCCGTCTTTTTCAGTTACATATGCCCATTTGAAGCTATATTCTGGGCTGATGTTGTGATGAACCACACCTTTTACATTTGGTTGCAATACATAGGAATCCCCACGTTGATATAACGGTACAATCGCTGCATCTTCTTCAAGTAACATTTTCTCAGCTTTCCCCATCTCTTCCCAACGTTTTTTCGCATCGGACATCAACTCAGTTTTTCCTTTTTTAATGATATCATCATATTTTGGATTTGAATAACCCATTTGGTTGTAACTACTTGTTGTTTCAAACATGTCTAAGAATGTCATTGGATCTGCATAATCTGGGTTCCAACCTGCAAACGAGAGTTCATAATCTTTTGCTGATTCTAGTTTTAACTTTTGTTTAAACGGTTGAATTTTAATATTAACTGTTACACCTTTCAAACTTTTCTCAATTTGATCTTTTGCATAGTCAGCAACTTTTTTTGCAGTTCCATCATCATAGCTTAATAATTCAATTGTAATCTGGTCTTTCCCAAGCTCTTTCTTCGCTTTTTCCCAAGCAGCTGCCGCTTTTTTCGTATCGTGTTTCAAGCCATTTTTAAATGATTCTGTGAAATCTTTACCATCAGGACCTGCTGCCAAGCCTTTTGGTACAAGCTGATCTACAGGTTTTGAACCATCATTTAAAATAACATTAGCCAAACCTTTTTTATCAATAGAAAGCGCGATTGCTTCACGTAAATCTTTATTTTTTAATGGTGTATCTTGTCCATTACGGTTTTCATTCATTCTTAAGAAATACGTACTTGTTTGCTCATATGAACCAAACTCATCTTTTTTGTCTCTATATTTATCAACAAATTCCCCTTTTAATAATGCAAAGTCAACTTGACCACTGTCATATAAGTTTACAAGTGTCGCTGGCTCTTTTACAACGCTGAAGTTAATTTCATCTAACTTAACATTCTTTTTATCCCAGTAGTTATCATTTTTCTTCAGTTTCCAGCCTTGTTCATGCTTCCACTCAACCATTGTAAATGGTCCGTTGTAAGCGACTGTATCTGCTTCTAAACCGTATTTCTCACCTTTTTCTTTTACCGTTTTTTCATTTAACGGGTAATACGATGGAAATGCTACTAAGTTTAAGAAATACGGCACTGGTTGTTCTAATTCTACTTCCAGCGTATAATCATCCACAGCTTTTGCACCTAATGTAGATACATCTGCTTGTCCTTTATTAATTGCTTCTGCATTTTTTAATGGATACGCAATAAATGCATACTCTGCTGCTGTCTTTGGATCTAATAAACGTTGCCATGCAAACACGAAGTCTTTCGCTGTTACTGGATCACCATTTGACCATTTTGCATCTTTTCGAAGCTTAAATGTATATTTTTTGCCATCCTCGCTTTTCGTGCTGGATTCTGCTGCAGCTGGAATTGGCTTATTATTTTGATCAAGACGATATAATCCTTCCATTGTATTTCCAAGCATTTGTGATGATACCGTATCTGTTGATTTAGAAGAATCCATTGTTGGGATTTCTTGTTTTTCTGTACGATTCAATACTTGCTTCGTTGCTAATTTACCATCTGATTTATTGTCGTTCTTACTTGAATCTGTACTTGTTTTTTTGTCCCCACCTGTAGAACATGCTGATAATGCCACACTCATTGCTAAAACTGGTGCTACGACTGCTGTTAGTTTTTTCATCTTTTTCTTTTTCTTTTT
>NZ_JBALQK010000378.1:0-1026 GCF_036965845.1 Bacillus sp. JJ1127
CTGATCGCACTTGGTATTACGGAGTTTTCGGCGTAGGTGGTACGTTGTACGCTATCGATATGTTTATAGCGCATATTTTATAAAATGGAGGAAGCGAAAATGGGAGTATTAGCATTGTCAGATATCGCACAGAAAGTCCAGGTTAATTATCGTAAGACAATCGTAGGATGGTACAACGTATATATAGCGGAGACGGAGAGTTTCGTAAATATTTCACCGCAGCAGTTCCGTGAATTGTTACCACATATAAGTCCGAATACTCAATGTGGGTGCGACGAGTTAAGTTATGCGGCATTTGAAAATTTATTTTGGAAGTAACGAATAAGCGAATCCATTCCATCCATTGAGGTATGAACGGGAAAATATGGAGGATGGCGTTTTAGTTAAATTAGTAGAGTAACAGGTGGCGCTGGCTTGACGGTTTAACTAACGAGGTGGTCGTTGGTTGGTGCACGGTTGGCGGGTGCATCAGTTGCGATCTTAATTGTAGCAACGTGGTAACGTGGAGTGCATATTTGGTAGGTATGTATTGTGCGAGGTTACATTAGTGCTCGACCAGGTGGATTCTATCGAAATATCAAAGGGGGAATGAGATATGGAATTAAAAGCAGGCGATGTGTTTAAAATGGAACGGCGTTTTGAAATCGACGATCACTACGAAACTTGTATGTTAGAAGGTATGATGCTGAATGAATCGTTATTTTTAACGGCAGACGAATATCATATGGGCGTATACGACTTCCAAACGTTTTTGGATACGAAAGACCTTAGCGACAATTTTCTCGAGATACATGTATATAGCAAGCGACCGTTATCTACTACGGACGTGAGTCAGTTCAAAGATAAAAGTATCATCGATTTTCTATTACATTATGTAACGGTGAAGTAAATAAACGGAGGGAGCATCGTGTCGGTAGCGGTGCTCTTTTTTTATTTTTTTTTTCATAAACATGTCGTTTTTGACCTTTCGTTGGAACTATTACAAGTGAGGAGGTAATTTTTTATGAAAACATGTCGTTTTTTAAA
>NZ_JBALQK010000379.1:0-1392 GCF_036965845.1 Bacillus sp. JJ1127
GTTAGAGACTTTGATGTGTTTTTAAAAGTACAAACCAATGAAGAAATTCAAAAATATGCAGACAACACTTTACTTCTAGATAATACTATTATCAGTATGAATTTTTTAGAAAAATATCCTGAATTAGAAAAGCTAAAGATCAAAGAAAGCAAACTTAAATCATTAAAAAAGAAGTTAAATAAAGAAAATATACGAGAAAATGGACTTACCCTTTCAACTATTGAGTTAAAAACGTTAATTACTCAGCCAATTGATGTTGAAACTATTCAAGATAAAATTAGATTATTAAATAGTTACAAGAAAAATATGAGCGAAATTTCTTCTGTGTTACAAGATATTAATGCTACTAGAGATACTTTACTGACGCATTTTAATAATATGAATCACTTAATCGGAAACCAGCAACAAGAATGTCCTTTATGCGGTAATGATTGGGATTCATATACAGAATTAATTAAAAATATCCAAATTAAAAGTAAGACTTTTCAAAAACACTACGATTCATCTACACGTCAGTATGAAGTTGAATTAACTATCTTATTTAAAGATCATTTAGATCCAATAATTACGTGGATTGACCAGTATTTGAATGAACCCAATAATATCATTGACGAAGAATTTTTTAATCAATTAACCAAAAGCATAAAAGAAAGCAATAGCGTTATTAAATTTGCTGAATGGTGTCAACAGCACGAAATTGAATTATTACCTTTTTTGAACCAAGATATATCTGTAGTTGAAGAATTAGAGTATAAGCGTGAAAAGCTTCAGGAACTTCTGTTAACCAAAAAATATACAATTGAAAATAGCTATACCGAACATGAAGAAAAAAAGAATACTTATATTCGTATATTCAATAGTAATCATGAAGAAGTTCGAAATTTAAAATTAACCCAAATCGAAGATAAAGCAAAATATATAGAATATCAATATTATCACAGAAGCTCTAAAAATATCGATATATTACATAAGGAAATTGAAAGTTTAGAATTAAAATCTAAAAAAATTGAGTATGCTACTACAAAATTCAAAGATATTATTAAAGTCTATGAAGATAGAATCCTCTACCATTGGAAAAAAATTATACGTGATATAGAGATTCCTTTGTATATATATAGTGGAAAAATCCTTCAAGATTATCAGAGAGGACGCGGAGTATTTTTACAAGAAAGCGATAGCTATGGGATAAAGAGTATAAAATTCATTTCTGATTATAATTCAGATCATGATGCGGTAAATTACCTATCTTCAGGTCAATTATCCGGACTCGTTATAGCCTTAACATTAGCTTTAAATAAAGTTTACGGAAATGATTCTATAAATATTCTACTAATTGACGACCCTGTTCAGACTATGGATGAGATAAACATGGCCTCTTTCGTTGAATTATTA
>NZ_JBALQK010000380.1:0-2826 GCF_036965845.1 Bacillus sp. JJ1127
AAAATGGGAACAATCGTATGTCAAGTTTGTGAAAGTACAATTGCACACTTCGAGGATGAGAAAGTAACGGTACTTTACGGGAAATGTGGATCTCATTGCGAATGTGATCACAAGGAACATACAACGGCCCGATAATATATAGAGACTTGTATAAAAAAGTTTTAGGAACTATAAACTTAGGAGGAAATAAAAAATGGGAACAATCGTATGTCAAGTTTGTGAAGGAACAATTGCACACTTTGAAGATGAAAAAACAACAGTACTTTACGGGAAATGTGGATCTCATTGCGAATGTAATCACAAGGAGCATACAAAAGCCCAGTAATAGAGTAAAACGCCTGCATCTGCAGGCGTTTTTTAGTAGATAGTAGTTGTGTGACCAATTGTTGCAACGATTGCATCATCTCTAATAGGGATAAATCCTAGCGTTGTTTGTAGATTGCTTGTAGAAGCATGTTGGCTCATGAGGCGGCTATCTATACGTGTAATAAAATCAGTTAAGTATGCTGAAATAAAGGCATATGGAATTCTTCGGTCATTTAATAGATAAATAATTTGTTCTTTTGTTTTTACACCTACACCGTGACCATAATAAAAGTAATTCCCTAAATAAATTGCATTTTCTCCTTGCCATTCAATCGAAGCTGGATTCACTTGTGGATTTTTAAAGTAAACAAGGTCACCAGGAACGATATCGCCACCTGTTTTTGTTATTAATTTTAGGTCATGATCATAATCCCATGTATAGAGTAAGAGGTTTGCAAATAGATGGTTGAACGTTTCTTCATCATATAATGCTAATAGCGCTTTATAAAAAATAATAATCATTGCTGTTGCACACTCTGTGCCATACATTTTTCCATTTTTAAAAATATCTCGTATCGCGACGGAAGATGGTACGCCAGGGCGTAATTGAAATCCTCCCAGTGATGTTCTTTGCCAAAACTCAGGATTGCAAAAGGATTGCTGAAATGTCCGAAACTGAAATCCACTTTGAAAAAGTTCTAATGCAGAAGTAATAATGTTAATTCGTAAATTTAGATCAAAGCTAAGTTCATCAGCTGTTCGGAAGGAGTATACTTCTTGATTTCCAGTCATAATGGCTAAAATTTGTTGTTTCTCAGTAGCAAACGGTTCGTTTTCATTTGTGATATAAGGATGTACAATAGAGCGACCAATCACAATCATAATGGTATCCCCACCTATACGTTACATTCTCTAGTATCGTATGAATAAACGAAAAAATGGTGAAAAAAAAGCCTATCAACTGATAGGCTTGTATTCTTTAATAACACGTAATGTTTGTAACGTCATATCTTCAGGACCTTGTACTGGTAGACCAGCTTCTAAATTTTTATGAATATAATCTAAGTTTTCTTGTGTAATAATTTCACCCGGAGTAAAGATTGGAATCCCTGGTGGATAAACCATAACAAAATCAGCTATAATGCGGCCAGCAGCATTTTCAAACGAGATAACCTCTGTTTCTGAATAAAAGGCATCTCGAGGAGAGAGAGCAAGTACAGGAATTTCTGGAATTTCAACTTGTACTTGAACACCTTTGTCGGCTCTATGTTTAAATGTCGTTGCCATTTCTTGTAAGGCTCTAATAAGAATGTTTGTTTCATCTTCTGTATCGCCTAGTGTAACAAGACATAGAATGTTATATAAGTCTGAGAGCTCAACTTCAATATTGTAATGTTCTCTTAACCATACTTCTGCTTCATGACCTGTAATTCCTAAGTCCTTTACAGACACAATTAGCTTTGTTGGATCATAGCTAAACGTGGCATCTGTACCTAACATTTCTTTTCCGGGACAATCAAGATGTTCAATATCGTTTATGGCGTCACGAACATGCTCAGCTAGCTGTATTGTTTTTGTTATTAATGCTTTTCCTTCAGTTGCAAGTCTTTTTCTCGCAACATCAAGGGAAGCTAGCAAAATGTAAGAAGTCGATGTAGTTGTAAGCATACTAATAATCGATTGGACATGTTTTACATTTACGAGGCCTTCTTTTACATTTAAAATAGAGCTTTGTGTTAATGATCCGCCTAGCTTATGAACACTTGTCGCTGCCATATCTGCACCCGCTTGCATAGCTGACATCGGTAATTCATCATGAAAATGGATGTGGACACCGTGAGCTTCATCAACTAATACAGGTATTTCGTAGGAATGAGCTAATTCTACAATTTGCTGCAGGTCTGCGGCGAATCCAAAATATGTTGGATTAATAACGAGTAATCCTTTTGCATCTGAGTGTTCCTCAAGTGCTTTTTTTACGGATTGAATCGTAATCCCGTGTGAAATACCGAGTTTCGGATCGATTTCAGGATGAATGAAAATTGGTTTTGCACCTGAGAAAATAATGGCTGACATTACAGATTTATGAACGTTTCGCGGTACGAGAATTTTATCTCCTGGGCCACAAACACTCATCACCATTGTCATAATTGCTCCGCTTGTACCTTGAACTGAAAAGAAAGTATGATCTGCACCGAACGCAGTAGCTGCTAAATCCTGTGCTTCTTTAATCATACCTTTTGGATGATGTAAATCATCGAGCGGCGCAATGTTAATTAAATCAATTGCTAATGCATTATGCCCAATAAATTCGCGAAATACAGGATCCATTCCCTGTCCTTTTTTATGACCTGGAATATGGAATTGAATAGGATTTCGCTTACTGTGCTCTACTAAAGCGGTAAACAATGGTGTTTTGTATTGGGACAATCTATACACCCCTTCTTCTTTGAAATATTTATTATGCTTTGTTTTATGACATCTTGTTCAATAAGAAAGTTATCTTCCCTTGTATAGTTA
>NZ_JBALQK010000381.1:0-1528 GCF_036965845.1 Bacillus sp. JJ1127
CATTAAAAATCTGAATCTTCGAATAAAATCGAGGGGATTTTATTGTTTACTTATCAAAAACATAATGTTTACAATGAGGGCGTAAGGTCCTTACATTCTATGAAAGTAGATAATAACGAGAGTTTCTTGATTTAACACTCTATCCGAAAGAATTCTCCTTCTTCAATTGTGCAAGGAGAAAACAGAACAGTAGATCGTTCCAGATATATGAATAAAATTGTAAAAAGACAATAGTGAAGAGGTGTACTGAATGAAAAATAAAATAATTAAAGGATTTCTAATAACATCAATTGTTACTGGGGCAGCTATTCCTATCAATACTCTCGCAACGCCAATCGTTCAGGCAGAGACGCAACAGGAAAACACGGATATTTCCCCATCATTACGAAAATTAGGTGCACAATCTAAATTAATCCAAACATATATAGATAAAGCTTTAATGAGTCCTAATGTACAACTAGTGGAAGTTCCATCTTTAAATACGAACCAATCCCTAATCAAACAAGATATGAACGAATGGTCATCAGAACTTTATCCAAAATTAATTCTATTAAATTCAAAAAGTAAAGGATTTGTAACTCAATTTAATAGCTATTACCCAACATTAAAACAATTTGTAGACAATAAGGAAGATAAAGAAGGGTTCTTGGATAGACTTGAAGTTCTTCAAGATAAAGCTATGACA
The DNA here is from genome assembly GCF_036965845.1 of Bacillus sp. JJ1127. NCBI lineage: Bacteria > Bacillati > Bacillota > Bacilli > Caryophanales > Bacillaceae > Bacillus > Bacillus sp. JJ1127. The sequence continues at coordinate 686 of NZ_JBALQK010000381.1, forward strand.
AACCAAGAAAACGTACAACGTCAGATTAATGAATTAACAGATCTTAAATTACAGCTTGATACAAAACTTAAAGATCTCGATACTGATGTGATAAAAGCACAGGGTGTACTAAGTTCAGATGGAACAGGGAAAATAGACCAACTAAAAAGTGAATTACAAAATACCCAAAAATCAATTCAAAATGATTTACAACAAATCGCATTGTTACCAGGCGCTTTAAATGAACAAGGATTTAAGATATTCCAAGAAATCTATAGTCTTTCAAAAGATGTCATTGATCCGGCTGCTCAAACAGCGGTGGCGGCGTATAACAAAGGAAAAGAAATTAACAACTCTATTTTAGAAGCAGAGAAAAAGGTAGAGCAAGAATTGAAAGAAAAAGGTAAATCTGCTTTAGAGATCGAAGCTGCCAAAAAAGAAGCTCGTGAAGCAATTGAGAAAACCAAACAAGCTGAAATAGCTGCAGCTGCAGTTACAAAGACAAAAGAGTATGACCTTACGAAAGTTATTGACCCTGAGAAAATTAAAAAAACATATGGTACCTTCTCTGAAATAAATAAACTAACAGCAGAGCAACGAACACATTTAGATGATTTAGAGAAACAAAATCAAAAATTTTATGATTTAACAAAGAACCTAACAGTAGCAGACCTGCAAAAATCTATGCTTCTTATTATGCAAAATGATTTACATACATTTGCAAATCAAGTGGATGTAGAACTTGACCTACTAAAACGCTATAAAGAAGATTTGAATCTAATCAAAAATAATATTACAAAATTATCTACTAATGTTGATACAACTGACCAGCAGTCTCAAAAAGATACATTAAGACAATTAAAA
>NZ_JBALQK010000382.1:0-4408 GCF_036965845.1 Bacillus sp. JJ1127
TCGTTTTCTGCCTTTATGTAATGTTGTTATTTATTTTGGTATTTATTAATTGATATAATGAAGAATCCAACAATGCCTCCAACGACTGGCAGAGTGATCATTCCTGCTAAAGTAAAGTATTTACTTAAAAATAGTCCATTTACATCCATTACCCAACCAGCGACAAATAGTAACATCATATATAGTACGAAATAAAACTCGCGATTCGAAAGCATTTTACGTTGTGCAGTTCTCATTATCAACACCATCCTTTATCAATTTATAATGGAATTGAAAATGTCACAATTTAGAAAGTAAACTGTCACATTTTGTTCACAATCTAATTGTAAAACTTTCCAAGGAAAATGTCTAGTAGTTTGTGTCAAATTTTTGAACAAAAATAAAGCGTTGTCATTAGACGAGAAAACTAAATACATATATGATTAGAATAAATAAGAAATAATAGAGAGGAGCAGGTATATATGACAGTTTATGATTTTTCTGCAAAAACAATTACAGGAGAAGAAAAATCGCTGAGAGATTATGAAGGAAAAGTGCTTCTCATTGTAAATGTCGCAAGTAAATGTGGATTTACACCGCAATACAAAGGGTTACAATCAGTATATGAAAAATATAAAGAACAAGGATTTGAAATTCTCGGCTTCCCATGTAACCAATTTGGAGGACAAGAACCAGGTACAGAAGACCAGATTACAAGTTTTTGTGAATTAAACTATGGTGTATCCTTTCCGATGTTTGCTAAAGTGGATGTGAAAGGGGAATGGGCTCATCCACTTTATATATATATGACGGAGCAGGCACCTGGAATATTTGGAATGAAGGCAGTGAAGTGGAACTTTACGAAGTTTTTAGTAGGACGTGATGGCAAAGTGATTGATCGTTTTGCACCGAAAACGAAGCCGGAAGATTTAGAGAAAGAGATTGAAAAAATACTTTCATAAAGTGAAAGTTTTCTCAGTGTTTTTTTGTCATTTACCGCTGAATATTGTGAGTTTGAAATTAAGTCGTGCCGTTTTGAATAAAGTTATACCGTTTATAAAAAAATTGCACCTTTATACCCCTTTAGATTATCTAAAGGGGTATATTTATAGTAAAAAGGAAAAGAACATCTGGAATTGAAAGATCGATTAAGGAACTGTTGAGTGACAATAAACTATTTCGTTAAAGGGTCATATTGTTGAAGATGAACTAGGAATAAAAATCAAAATACATAGTTAAGGAAGTGGATGGATGAATTTATTAACTGTTACTGAGGAATTTTTTAATTATGTAAGGGAGTTTTTACTTTTAAGATTTACACTATTTGCTTTGGTCCTCATGACTTTTTCTTTTGTCATAAACCGTATTATTGATTGGTTCTTTAGGAAGTCAAGTTTTTTTGATGAAGAAGTAGAACAGACGATTCAAAGTGTAATTCGATCAATTATTAGGTATGGAATTATAATCAGTCTTGTTTTTTATCTAATTAGTCAATTTATAGATATAAAAGGTATTCTTGCAGGTGCAGGGATTGCCGGAGTTGTCATCGGTTTTGCTGCACAACAGATGCTAAAAGATGTTATATTAGGGTTCGCAAGATTAACGGACAAAGAATTTCGTGTCGGCGATTTTGTTACTTTTAACGGAACAAGCTCAGGTACCATTGAGGAAATTGGTATTCGCTTTATGCAAATTCGTGAATGGTCGGGAAAACTCCTTACCATCCCACATGGAGAGATTAGAACGATACAAAATTTTAATAAAGGCTGGATGCGGATTATTGAAAGGATTACGGTAAGTTATCAAGAAGATCCTACAAAAATAAAGGAATTGTTAGAAAATGTATGTGTTATCTGCAATGAAAAATTGGATCAAAGCCTATATAGGATAGAGGACGAGGCTGTTGAACCATTTCAATATACTGGTGTTACAGACTTAAATCCAAACCTTAAATATGTTGGGTACGAATTTTGTATTGTAGGTTTGGTTAAACCTGAAGAGTATTTTGAAACTTCTAGGCAAGTAAGATTTGAACTAATGTCTATATTCCATAAGAATCAAGTACAAATGCCTGCAGCGAATATGTTCGTTCATACTGAAAAATTACAGGAGATTCCTGGAGAGCAGCTTTCGCCAGGCAGGTAAAGAAAACTAGCTTATTGGAGATCCTAGGTCAGTTCATGAGGTGTAATTGGAAGTTATATTTAGAATTTGGGTTTGTAGACTGGCAGATTTCGATGAGCTTAAGGGGTTAAACAATTCCTCTTAAAAAAAGTAACTTCTGTACTCGGGCGCAATTTTGCAGCAAGAATTGTGCTCAATCTTTATGTATCGGGACATATTTTTGGATAACTAATTTTGGGGATTATAGAAATTTGAGGTGGTTCGTTAGTGGAATAAGGAACATTAAATTAATCAAACTTTTTTATAAAAACCTCATATATAGCTAAAAAGGTTAACTCCATTTTAATCAATCTTTTTTCAAAATAGAGCTTTTGTAGTGGCTGTTAAATAAAGGTTTGTAACTTCATTTTTATCAAATTTTATTCCAGACCAATAAATATGAGTTAAACCAAGGGCTTTTACAACTGTGAATGCAGGATAAAATGTAAGAGTAAATCTGGAAAAGATAAATAAAGTGAATAGGAAATAAACTACATAAGTAACGGTAGTTTATTTCCTATTTTGTATGAGTGCTATTAACGAGGGTGGACGGAAATGAAACATACGTTATCTAAATTAATTTCTACAATTTTAAAGAGAAAAATATTTATTTAACCATAAATTGGAATAATATTCAGCTAGATGGGTTAATCATAAAAAAGAATACCATATTTCTTCGGACACACTTGAATGTTTTTAAAAAGGAGGATATTCATTTTGAGTACAGTAGAAAATACACTATCTATTTTTGCTTTAGGCGGCGTAAATGAAATAGGCAAAAATATGTATGCAATACAATATTCAAACGACATTGTGATAATTGATTGCGGTTCTAAGTTTCCGGATGAAAGTTTATTAGGGATTGATTTGATTATACCTGACATTACATACTTGCAAGAAAATAAGGATAAAATTCGAGGTTTAGTTGTTACACATGGACATGAAGATCATATTGGAGGTATCCCGTATCTATTAAAACAATTAAATGTACCAATTTATGCAACAAAATTAACGCTAGGGCTAATTGAAATTAAATTAAAAGAACACGGACTTCAAAATCTAACACAGTTATCTGTTATTGACTCTGAATCGTTAATTGAGTTTAGACAGATAAGTCTAACTTTTTTCAAAACGAATCATAGTATTCCTGATTGCCTTGGTATTGCTTTTCATACACCAGAAGGAACAGTCGTACATACAGGTGACTTCAAATTTGATTTGACTCCTGTAAATAATCAATATCCGGATATTCATAAAATGGCTAAAATTGGGGGTGATGGTGTTTTAGCTCTACTCTCTGAAAGTACGAATGCAGAACGTGCTGGATTTACTCCATCAGAACGATCTGTAGGCGAGCGGATTGAAGAAGCGTTCATCAAAGCTCGCAGAAAAGTTGTTATCTCTACCTTTGCTTCTAACGTGAATCGTGTACAACAAGTGGTAAATGCAGCTTTAAAAACGAATAGAAAGCTTGCTTTGCTTGGGAGGAGCATGGTAAATGTAGTGTCTGTTGCGCTGGAGCAAGGTTATTTGAATATTCCTGAAGGCATGTTAATTGAAGCAAATGACATCAATCGAATGGATCCAGAAAGAATAGCTATTCTTTGCACTGGGAGTCAAGGTGAACCACTGGCTGCTTTATCTCGTTTAGCAAGTGGAAACTATCGACAGGTAGACATCTTGCCTGGCGATACAGTCATTATAGCTGCAACTCCTATCCCAGGAAATGAACGCAATGTTTCACGTATTATAGATAATTTATTTCTATTGGGAGCTAATGTTATTTATGGGACGGGAAGTTCAACAGGAATGCATGTTTCTGGACATGCCTATCAAGAGGAATTAAAATTAATGCTTACTTTAATGAAACCCAAATATTTCATTCCTATTCATGGCGAATTTAGAATGTTACATCATCATAGTCTATTAGCAGAGTCTGTTGGTGTGAAGAAAGAGAATATTTATGTTATTAGTAATGGTGATGTTGTCGATATAAAGAATCAAATTGCTCATCAAACGAGACGAATACCTGCCGGGAATATATATGTAGATGGATTAGGTATTGGTGATGTTGGAAAGGCTCTTTTACGTGACCGCAAACAACTTTCTGAGGATGGTATGCTTGTTATAGTTATTACTCTTAGTAAAACAGAAGGGAAAATTATTTCTGGTCCGGACACGATTTCTCGTGGATTTATATATGTTCGTGATTCGGAAGATTTCTTGAAGAAAATGAATCGACTAGTTGTAACAACTATTAACAATT
>NZ_JBALQK010000382.1:4474-4721 GCF_036965845.1 Bacillus sp. JJ1127
AAACGCTAGGCAAGTTTATATACGAACATACAAAAAGAAAGCCAATGATTCTTCCTATAATAATTGAAGTTTAAAAAATTAATTTAAAGAAAAGCTAAAAGAATTATAAATGTTTAATTTAAATTCAACATAGATTTGAAAGTTTTTACAGCAGCTAAGTTGAATTGTTGTTACCATATATGAAAAAGGGTGCTACATATTATCCATGATTAATATGTGACACCCTTTATTTTTTATGACTTTTTAC
>NZ_JBALQK010000383.1:0-5344 GCF_036965845.1 Bacillus sp. JJ1127
CATATATATTATGAGTAATGAAACATTGCTGTAAATAGATCATACACAGCATCAAGATAGCAAAAAAACTAAAAAAGCTTGTAGAGATACCGAAATGAATACCATAAAGTGCTGTATTTTGATCGAAAAGATGGCATCATGCATTTGGTAAAACAATCAAACAAGTTATCTAATCAAGAAATTATAGACAAAATTACTTATAATCAAATTCAAATCGTGTATTAAAAAATCTTCCTAGAAAAATAGGAGGATTTTTTAATACATAACATACACATTATGTCAACTAAAATGAAAATCACAGCAAACGAAGTGGTAATTTAAGTGAATTCCAAATTGAACCATATTCAATAAATAAAATGTAATGAGAGATCACATACATATAAACGAATGAAAAACTGCATGTGTAAATTTAAAAGAATTTATCAAAACAAAATATAATTTATGAAATGAATCGATTTAAATTTAATCTTTGAGATTTTTGATTCAAGAATTGCTACAAAAAATCCTGGCGCGCTTATTTATAAAATGAGCATGAAAATGTCTAAGATTTAAACAAATAGCATATAAAGCAAATTTGACTAAATATTTCTCTCTCATCTCATTTTGTAGAGTTTACTTGTATTTAGAGACACAGGAATGCTACTTTTATATAACTTCCTATAATTTATATTATGTTAACTGTAAAATAGGATTAACTTGCTTGTTATTTTGGTATCCCCTTTTTTCTTATGATTTAACGAAAAAAAGATTAGTGTTAAAATACAGCATTTACACTAATCTTTGAGATGAGTTTTAATTTGAATGAATTTGTCTAAATCGTTTTTTAAACTCTAAATTATTTTTTAGCCAACTTTTAAATGTGGCTTTGCTAATGTTAAGATTTTCGCAAGACTTATTTATACAATTGTGTTGCTGATATTGAACGAGAAAATCATTTTTTCTTTGAATGACTGCTGATTTTGTTCTTTTTAATTTTCTATCTTGTAATTGTTCTAAATCTAAGGTTTCCATTTGGAATATATCATATTTTCTTTGCAAAAATAATTCTTTATCTTTATAGATCCAATTAGAAAAAATTTTAATCGTTTTTCGGCCACTGAGAATTACACGATAATGTGGTTCTTTATTTATGAAGTGTGGTGTGAGGTTTTGTTCTTGTAAGATTTGGATTAAAGAACGCATAAAGCTATGTGATCCTCCAACAAAACTTACTGTATACGATGTATAATTTACATAGCCATCCCCATCAAAATATCCTCTAATAAAATGATGTAGATGCTCTTTTGGGACATATGGAAATTGTACATCGTATGATTTGTGCGGTGTGATTCCATGAAAGTTCATGAGGTCATTTTTCATTATTTTGCTGTTTAAGTTCAACATGTACACGCCAGTTTTTTTGTTTTGGCACAACGGCTGGTTTGAATGTAGTTCTATTTTTATATCTTCTAAAATGCTAGATTCTTTTTGAGAAATACTTACAGTTTGGTTATTCTTTGTAATAACACCATCTGCAATGAAAAAACCTAAAATATACGCCATGTTGTTAGACCAGTTTTTGAAGTAATTCTCATTTAAATGATACTTTCGTTTCCAGCTTCCTCTTGCTCTTTTTTTGACATTGTTATCAGTTAGAACCATACGCACGTATCTAGGAGAATCATTAGCTAATTTCGCGATATTTGACGTGCTCTCCCCCTCCAAATAAAGCTTAATCATTTCTGCTTTTTCTAGCAGGCATTTTGCTCTTTTTTTACTCCTTTCAATCATTTCAATTATCTCCTCTCAACAGATATAAATGAAACATGTACTTCCTTTATATCATAGCAAGAGAACGTATGATCTGTATGTTAATTCTAGGTTAATTTTTTTATTATGTTCATTCCAAATAATTAATGAAATCTAAACCAAGCAAACCATTTCTCCTGTTTATTTTTAGTCACAAAGATTTGTCCATGCGATGCATCGTATGCTGGTAGATATTGCGGAAATAATATTTCTACAAACCAAGAATTATTAGCTATTTCCTCTCCGCAGTAATGTTTTGCCATCGCATAATAAGCTTCTGGATGCGGTGATTTTGGAAGATATGCTATAGTTTCTATCTTCCAATCTTTATGCTTTTTATCTTTATAAACTTTAGGAATAATTGTATTCAATGCATCTATAAGGCCAATATCTGAACTTACATGTCCTATTTCGTTTTGCTTAGGACATGTACCATTGTTAATCAGGAATGGCACATCTTCATTTATTGAAGCAAATGATTTTTGAGGATACGTCAACAGTCCTAATACGAATATGGAAATAATAACCTGTAAATATCTCGTTTTTTGTGGTATTTTTATTGAATTATACAATGAGAATACGAATACTTTTTTCATAATCCCGTTCACTCCATAATCAGTTTTTTATAAAGTGTCTCTGAAGAGATATATTTATTTATATAGAAAGAGTTGCTTGAATAATCATTAGCATTTGTAGATTGGTACAATTATACCTATTTAATATCACGATACCTCCAATAAGACTTAAAGAAAAGTCACGCATTCATAACAAGTTTTCATAGCTTCACGTATTGTCAGTTAACATATCTAGAATTCAATGTAAAAACCCCTCCATTTTCTATTTTTCCTTCTACCCCATTCCACAACCCTTTCAAAGGAGAATTTTCACGGTTTAGCATAAGTAATTCATGTTTTTTTTGATAAAACATAAAGTTTGTTTATGCATATAAATCTCCCTTGAGAATAGAGTATTGCTATTTAGTTTGTATACACCAATAAAGTATCCTTTTATCAACTGGATCGAGCTCATGGATTGGTTTATGTAAATCCCATAATTGGATTGAATTTGTTTCCTCATTTTCTTGAAAGGGCTGTAATGCACTTAAATTAGTCATATAAACGGCACTGTAATTTATAGTTTTATTAGGTCTTTGAATCTTAATAAGCCCTCTAAATTTCAAGTTTTGAACTCTTTGTGATGTTTCCTCGCATAGTTCTCTTGCCGCACATTCTCGTAAAGACTCATTTTTTTCCCTTCTACCAGCTGGTAATTCCCATTGTTTTCGATATATATTGAAGCATAAAAGATATTTATCATTATAATTTGCGACTACAAAGGAACTACCTAGCGGTGAATAGTCATTTATAGCATGCTCTTCTATGTCTAGAAATTCTAATAAACTATAACCATGAGAATTAACCGCAATACTCATATATCGTTCCCTTCCTTTTTAATACAAAATTCGTTATACGTAACTTAGTAAACAATGAGGCGTATCAGCATTATTTTTTCATAGGGTTAGCAATATGTTGAAGCAGTTCCAGGCTTTTTTTATCTTTATCGCGAGGTATGCGACCTATCTCTTGATAATCATATTTTTCTTGGATAAGTTGATAGGGATTTAAAACACATAGAGCTATATCCTCCAAGTGATAAAGTTGAGGAGGTAAGCAGTCATTTCTCCAAATCCATTCAGGTTTACCATTAAAATGAATAGTTCCATCACTTGTTCTGGTTAAAAAACCAAATTGGACATCTACATCCGATTTACAAAAATCAGTTTGCCTGCTGCTGATCTGTTGAAAAGCATATCCTGCTTCCTTTAGTGCATTTTCTAAAGTTTCTTTATGTTCTACCCATGTCACTACGTCAATATCTTCATGAATACGGGTAATTTGACCAAGAAGGAAATCAATTGCCCATCCTCCTCTGAGCCATAAATTGATATTTAGAGACTTAGAAATTACTTTTAACTCACGAAGAACCTGTAACTGGCATTCTGTTGCTTTATCTAATTTGTTATCCATTTTAACTCACCTTTCTTTATATAAAGAATTAAAATGCTTATTAGTTTGGGTTATATTTGTTTTCAAATTCCGTTTTTGCAATGTTAGTATATTTGTTAACAAACTCTGTTTTCGCTTCCGTATATCCGTCTCTGTCTTGTTCATATTTGTCTATTAAGCTCTTTTTTAAATTGCCATACTCTTTGGCAACATCTTTATGCAGTCGGAAAAAATCTCTAAAATATAATTCATTTCAATTACCTATATACCTAACGTGAAGATGAAATACTTTTTCGGCAAATCCTTTTTCTGTATAGCCTTTCATAAACATCATATGTGGTGCTGGTTTTTGTGGTTGCTTTTCAAAGATATACCCGCTTTTCTCTAACACACTCACTAAAAATTTCAAATCGCAGTCTTCTGTTATTTCAAGCAATATATCTATCGTTGGCTTTGCTAATAATCCGTTAATAGAAGTACTGCCTATGTGATTAATTCGTTCAATATATTGACTACCGAGTATGTTGTTAAGTAGTGTTTCTTCTTGTAAATACCAATCTTTCCATATTGGATTATGTTCTTTCAGTATAATCGGAAAAAGTTCCCACAGTTCTTCAAGTGACATTTCTGATAAATTCTTACCCACAATATTATCCTCCATTTTGCTTACTATCAGGTAAAGGTGATTCAGTAAGCGGATTTATTTCTGCTTTAATAAGTTTTGATCATATACGCTTTGAATTAAATCCTCTAATTTCTTCTCAGATGGATGCGGTTGGCTTTCAGGAACTTTTCTACCAGCCGATTCAAATTGAGGGCCACATGCTGTTCGTGTCACTTCTAATTGGCCAAATCGAAACGTATGTTCATTTCCTTCTCCAACGTGATCTGTGCTACTTCCTGTAGACTTCGGCCTGATACAACTTGAATCTAACTTTGTTCGTTTCCCCTCTTTATCGATAATGTAGTATTTATCATTTACGATGCCGTATTTCATATCTTTTGTTGACGTAATAGCTGTCCCGTCTGGTGAGAAGGATACAACGCGAAATCCATCCTCTGTTTGTAATGGCTTCGCACCAGGTACATTATAAAGCACTATCAAATCCCCTTCATATCCATCTGGGATGAGATAAACGACATCTGTTGTCCTTTGTGTAAGTGAACTACAGCCACCTAAACATAAGGTAGTGATAAATCCGATATATATCATTGTTTTTTTCACGCTAATCCCCTCGCGATATATCAAATTCTTTCATCTACATATATATCCCATATACCAAAGACATTACTTATAAAATTGTATAATCATCAAAATATTGATCGATGCTTTGTAGTTTTTCCACTTTGAAATTTGTAATAACAAAAGAAGTATCATGTAGCGGGAACGTTTCATCTAAAGTAATTATGTTTCTATCTTTATCAATAAGATTGAATGAATAAATACCTTCTATAGTAGCCGTTACTTTTCCTAAAGCTCTTTTATTCAACCATATAGACAACCCTGCAAACAAAGAAGCAGTAACGATCACTTTATTATCTACTAATTC
>NZ_JBALQK010000384.1:0-2983 GCF_036965845.1 Bacillus sp. JJ1127
ATGTACCCCCCTACTTTTACAAACGTTCCACTATGTCGCTTAATCCAAGACATTTTCGTAATAAAAAATGAAAGTATAAAAAATGGGATAGCAAATCCAAGTATGTAAGCAATCATATACAGCATTGCAGATTCTGGATTCGTGGTAGCTAATCCAATTACAGCTACTAAGATTGGTCCTGTACACGGTGTCCAGCCAGCTGCAAATGCCAAACCAATTAAAATAGAGCCGATATAGCCACTCGGACGACTTTTAAATGTAAACTTACGATCTTGCATTAAGAACTTCGGCTGAAAGACCCCTACGATTACAAGGCCAAACACAATAATAAATAGTGCCCCTAACTGCCTAATTAAATCTTTGTAATCTTGGAAGAATGACCCAATAAAACTTGTTCCAAATCCAATCGCAATAAATACAATGGAAAATCCCAGCAAGAAAAATGCCGTATGTATCATACTTCTCTTACGAAGCATTGCATTTTCTTCTTTTAATTCAGAAACCGACATTCCGGTTATGTAAGATAAAAACGCTGGATACAGCGGTAAACAACAAGGGGAAATAAATGATAAAAATCCGGCCCCAAACGCTAAAAAAATATTAAGATCTTGCATCGTTTCACTCCTCTCCTCTTCAATATTGTAGCAAAAACGACCAAAAATGCTATGAACAATTGATGAATTCACAGTTTACAACGTGCCAATAAGAAAAAATTCTATTATCACTACTTACAACCATCTTTCTCTAAAACGTTTTCACTTTCCTTCTATTATAAATACATTCCATTCATCATTCACATAAAATGAAACTTTAATCAGTTGGGGTTTTCTTCATCCTCCACTGATTATTAGCCCTTACCAATCGGGATAACAAAGCTTTTCCATTTCACAAACTACTCGCATGTGATTATTCAGTATTCGATACATATCTTGCAAAAAAATATTTTTTTCAAATGATAGCTTTATACAAGATACTCCTTATTTTACAATACTTCTACAATTTTAAATTTCAATATTATGCATAAATATCATACTTTTATTATTATTCTATAAAATGTCGCACTTTTCTTTTATTTGACCCTTCATTTTTAATTTTGTATACTTCCATCTAGTTGTATATGTCCGTTTGGGAACAATTTAATATAGATGGGAGGAATTTTTCATGCTTCGTTATTCTCTTTTAGTTTTATTAGGAGCATGTAGCTATGGGATCTTAGCTATTTTTGTTAAACTTGCATACGCAGAAGGTTTTTCACTTGGGGAAGTCATTGGGAGTCAATATTTGTTCGGCTGGTTTATTTTACTTGGTATTACACTTTTATTTTCCAGACATCGTGTTCCACTTAAACAAATGCTTATTTTATTTGTCGCTGGAACGTCTGCAAGTTTGACTGGGATTTTTTATTATGCTTCATTAAAAACGGTACCAGCTTCCATTGGCATAATCCTTTTATTCCAGTTCGTTTGGGTTGGTATTATCATTGAAGCTGTTGCAACAAAAACATTGCCATCAAGAGAAAAAGTCATTTCTGTTATCTTTTTAGTTGCTGGTACATTCTTATCGAGCGGATTATTAGAAAAATCAACAGGTGATTTCGATACAATGGGAATCATATTAGGTTTATTATCTGCTGTTACTTTTGCTACCTATATTTTTATCAGTGGTAAAGTTGCTGTTGAAGTACCATCATTACCACGAGGAGTTCTTTTAATGGCTGGTGCTTTAACTTTAGTAATAATCGTATTCCCGCCAACATTTATTTTTAATGGTGCCATTTCTCAAGGCCTTTGGAAATATGGCTTAGGATTAGGAACATTCAGTATCGTTATTCCAACAATTGCCTTTACAATCGGAATCCCTAAAATCGGTTCTGGTTTAGCAACTATTCTTGGAGCAGCTGAGCTTCCTGTTACAACAATCATGTCTGTATTCGTTTTAAAAGAGGCGGTACTCTCTTCTCAATGGCTTGGTGTAGCACTTATCTTGGTTGGTATTGCAATTCCGCAAATTGCATATACAATGCGTGGACGATATCGTAAACACCATACACATAAAAAGGTTGCTGCCTAGGAAAAGAGGATTCTCAGTTAGGAATCCTCTTTTCTATTCCACATTATTTTTTACACGATTCGCTTTGCTAATCGATCAACTTTTACTATGGATTGCCCATTTGTCATTCTATACAACCTTTCTTCTTAACTCTTTTTAATTTTTTCACTGCATCATGATTATTTACACGTGTAAAACCGAGGAAAAGGTATGATGATTCATGCTTTTTCCTCGGTTTTATATACACTTTCTTTTTTTAGATCGTATACAAATTGATAACATTGCCACATTGATAATACAATTAAAATCATAATAAGCAGTGTCGTTACCAATAATGCATATATCGTAATCAGCGTCCCACTTACCCCACGAATTCCTAATACTTTCATAAAAATAGCAATAAATAGCCTCAAAAATAACATGCCATGAATCAACCCGAAAAATAGAGCTCCCCCAAAAATCAATAACTGTTCCTGACATAACAAACATACAATCTGTCTTTTTTTCATATTAATGGCTTCATATGATTGAAATTCTTGTCTTCTTGTCTTTAAGAAACCTTTTATCATTTGATATGTAACGAAGCCACACACAAAAAACAACAGAATAGATACATAATAAAATAACGGTACATGTTGTAGTTTCTTTATTATCACCTCATTTGATTGAATAGATATAATAAAGAAAGATAGCATTGTACTCATTGCAATCCATATGAATTGCTTTAATCTTTGGGCAGCAAAATTTTGTATATTGTTTCTTGCTAACCGAAATATAGACATAATTGATTCCCCTACCTTACTTCATAACGTACTACATACTATACTACTAGTGTATAAAAATATGACATTTTTAACATCGAACTACAATCGGAATCTTTCCTAGGTCTTAAGTCCTAGGAATAAGACGGTATTGATATATAAATACAAATTGA
>NZ_JBALQK010000384.1:3085-8140 GCF_036965845.1 Bacillus sp. JJ1127
CATCTGGCCATGCATAGAGAAACGGTCAAGGCCTTCCCTTGCCACATGCAAGGATCAAAACAAAGGAAGAAAGTGATTGCGGGTCATGTTTTGTTCTACATAACAGCAACTTATATGCTGAAAAATAAAAATAAATTTATATAAAGAAAGGGAATTCTTATATAATATCTAATAGGTTAGAAGTTATGAAATAAAAAAAGCGGAAATGCATTATAATAGCATCTCCGCCTTTTTCTTCTACAACTCAAAAGTTGATTTCATTATTCATTTGTCACTTTCCACTTCTATTCGCTTTTTCTCTCTTGCAATTTTTAAAAACTCTAATAGCTCAGGATTACTATTTGCTTTCCGATATGCAACTGACATCTCTGCCACAAAATTAGAATCATATATAGCCTTATATACAACTTCTGTTTTATATAACTTATTGGCCGAAACCGGAATTACTGTTATTCCAATCCCCGCTGCTACAAGCCCCATTACAGTTTGGTATTCCGTCGCTTCTTGTACGATACGTGGACTAAATCCTGCCCCGCGGCATAGCGATAATATTGTGTCATATAACGCAGGCCATACTGGTCTAGTTATAGATACAAATGGTTCATCTTGCAAATCCTCAATGTGAATTTCCTTTTTCTCTGCAAGTGGATGCGCTTTCGGTAAACATAACGTACAAGAAAGCTTTTGAATCGGTTCTACTTCTAATAATTGCGTCGAGATAGGCGGGCGTAAAAAACCAATATCAATTCGATTATCATGAAGTGCATGAACTTGATCTGGTGTAGACAATTCATGCAGTGCAACGGATACCCTCGGAAATTTCTTTCGATATTCCCTAACAATGGACGGTAAAATATCATATATAGCCGCCCCAACAAATCCAATTGAAAGCGAGCCAACTTCCCCTCTTTGTGCACTTTGTGCAACCTCTACTGCTTTTTCAATTTGATCAAACGCTTTTTTCACTTCTTTTAAGAACATTTCTCCTGCTTCAGTCAGTTCAACCTTTCGCTTCGTTCTTGAAAATAACATAACTCCCATTTCTTTTTCTAATTGCTGAATTTGTTGACTAAGTGGCGGTTGTGTCATTTGTAAACGAGCAGCTGCTCGTCCAAAATGTAGTTCTTCTGCCACAACAACAAAGTATTGCAAATGCCGTAATTCCATTTTGGACACCCTTTTCCATTAATATATATATAATAAATTAATAACATATAATTTATATATTAGACAACTTTTTTGAAAGAACGTATAGTAGAAATTGTTAATTCTTTTTTACAATTTCTATGTAAAAAAAGGAATTATGTTAGGTACTAGCGCCAATGGAATTGGTACATCAAAAGCATTTGAAATCGGTCCTGTTGAAAGTACAATCGCAAGCTTATCTATGCTTTTAACAGCTGGAGCAAGTTTAGTCATTGTACCACTCTTCTTACCTTGGTTACAGTGAAAAAGCAAGTGTTTTTGCCACTTGCTTTTTCATTTCAACTCCATATTTACATATTGGCATAACAACTCATAATCTTCTGGAAAAGCTAAAGAAATTTCTCTTAATTCATAAATACCCTTCCAATCAATCTTATGAATTAATCCATCTGGATCTTGAATATTCATATTACCGCCCATTTGTTTCACAAGATAATAATGTACATAAACAGGGATCCCATATGTTACACCCTTTTTTTCATATATTTTATTTATAACTTCTACATGATAGCCCGTTTCTTCCCAAACTTCACGAACACAGCACTCTTCAAGTGTTTCGTCTTCTTCCTGTCCTCCGCTTGGTACAGACCACCTTTTCGGTTCGTCTTTTTTTCCTTGTAATACCATCAAAACTTCATTTTTTTCATTCACGCATATAGCTGCTGCTCCAATCCATCTTTTCATTTCTCTCTCCTCCCATATCTAATATTCTTTCTTCTTTTATTCTTTCCCTTGAAAATAGAGGAAAAAGCTAAAATCGTAACGAAAGATTATATCAACTTCAAAGACAGCCCATACCTAGAAATTCGAACGGAAGGATGAAAATATGATTTCTAAATATGTTGTGGAGTGTGTCTTTTGTGAAGAAAATCGAAAGCCTCGGCAAGCAATTGTCACCGTTCCTGCTACTTCTCATGCACTTGCTATTCAAAAAGTAAGAACTGAATGTAAGCGTCGTTTTGGAAAAACATTGCTATTACAAACAAAAATTACGGAAGAACTATTTTTACACAAAAAAGAAAGCTGACCATGGTTTGGTCAGCTTTCTTTTTCCGATCATATTTTCACATGAAGATTAGGGGCATCCTCTTTAAGGATCGGGATTTTACCATTATGTACGTTCCATAATGGGCATCGAACAATATATTTCTATACAATTAAATATTGAATAGAATAGGGCAAAATTTGTTCGCATTTTTAGAAAAGGGATAGGGATATAATACTAGTAATACGTCGAATACTCGAACGTTACACTCATTATATTATAGCAAATCCTTTTATATGAGAAATATGAATTACTTACATAATTCATACGTAAAACATATTAATAGATTTCTATATATTTTTCTTATTCCGAAAAACCATTATCGCTAGAATCGCTCCAAATAACGCAAATGTCATATCCCATTGTGTATCCCAAACATCTCCTTGCGTTCCAAGAAATGCTTCTGCACCTGTTCCCGTTAGTTTTGCAACCGCAGACTCCAACAACTCATATAGTGCACTAAATGCTAAACAAACTGATATTACAAGTAATTCTAACCATCCTTTTTTCTGAACCCCAACTACCTTTACAAGTACTTCCCTTACTAATAAAGCTGGAACAAACCCCTGCATAAAATGTCCAACACGATCGTAGTAATTTCTTTCTAACTCAAACGTATCACGAAGCCAATTGAATAGTGGTACCTCTGCATATGTATAATGCCCTCCGATAAGCAATATCAACATATGAATCCAAGTCCATACATATGTAACTGTTGAAAATTCAAATCGATAATATGTAATCATTAATATAAATACTAAAATAACTGCTGGGGCTACCTCTAAACACCATGTAAAAAAATCTTTCGGGTAGATTCCTGATATGAATAATGCAATCCAAAAACTTACACATAACAATTTATGAAGATGCACGGTCACATCACTTTCCTCCTCAATATTTCTTCACCTTATTCCATTAATAGCATACATCCAGCTAAAATAGGCGTCATCATCATCGAAACTTTCAATATAATACGAGGTGCATAATTTGTAAACTTCGCTCCTATATACGCTCCTAGCATCGTTCCCATTAAAACTTGTACTAATAATAGATAATCTAAATATCCTTCGGAGCTATATCCAAACCCACCCCCAACGGCGATTGGTAGAATAATAAGCATTGTAGTTCCGACTGACTGTTGAATCGTTAAACCTAACAACACCATTAGTCCTAGTTGAATAAAAGGCGCTGATCCTATCCCAAATGCACCTGCTAATCCTCCAGTTACTAACCCTAGCAAAATACATTTCCCTAATACAACGATAGATAACGATTCTCCTATGTCCATAGACAACTTCTTTTGATTTTGAAAAAAAAGTAACCGAATGAACATAAAT
Organism: Bacillus sp. JJ1127; assembly: GCF_036965845.1. Taxonomy (NCBI): domain Bacteria; kingdom Bacillati; phylum Bacillota; class Bacilli; order Caryophanales; family Bacillaceae; genus Bacillus; species Bacillus sp. JJ1127. The sequence goes on from NZ_JBALQK010000384.1 coordinate 6,674, forward strand.
ATTGCAGATAAAAACAACATACTAGCCGTAAACCAATGAAGAAGATGTGCTGGAATCACCGCACCAAATTTAGAACCAATATATGATCCAACCGCTCCAAATACCCCAACAATACTGCCAATTTTTAATGTAACATTCCCTTCTTTATAATGACTCACCACTCCGGAAAGGGTTGTAAATGCCATTGCGGTTAGTGATGTTGCAAGAGCTACATGAATCGGAACTTGAAATACGAGAGTCAGTACTCCAATAATAAATCCAGCACCTCCTGCCCCAACAAAACCTAATAAAATACCCATCAAAAACATTGTTATAATAATAGCCACTTTCTTTCCCTCCAGTAGCTCTATTCTAATATATTTCTTTTTTTACGCAAATAAAAAAACATCCGTACAGGATGCTTTCATCATTTTGTACCCATCCCGCTTCAGATGAAGTTTGAACATAATAAGCATTGCCTTTTCGTTTTGAAGCCTTGACTACTTGTTCAGAAAGCTCAACACCTGTCTTACGCTGTAAATCAGCAGAATCGTATACAGGAGTTGATTTTGTAATATGTACAAGAAAATCTCCTTGCACTTCACTTGTAGTTCCTTGATTATCTCCACGCCCATCTTCATCTTTCATGTGATCTTCAATACTTCTCAGTGCTTGCTTTCCACTGTTTTTTCTACTGGAGCTGTAAATGAAGAAGTTAGAATCATTACCACCTGTAGTGCAAGTGACATTGCTAAAACATTATAAAACCCTTTTTTCATGATACTTGTTTAACACGTTATGTATGTAACCATTTCGTGTTAACATGCCCCCCTTTTTTTTAACATAATAAAAGTTATTTAGTAAGCTAGTAAACTTCTAAATTACTCAACTAGTTTAAAGTATGATGAAATTTTTCCAATTCGTATATATAGGAATTACCGCCATTAACCCTATTTTTACATATATAAACAAAAACAGAAGACCATCAATCATATATGTCTTCTGTTCTTTATTTCAGACTATTTTAGTCTTTTTGTATTGTATACTCTATCACCTTATCATCATGATCAAATTGAAGAACAAGACACTCACTATCTATAGAAATGAAGCCTCTTTCATTTCCAAGATAGTACAAAGTTTGAGTCGTTTCCTCAAGACGTCTCGTTTCAGTCGGATTCCCTAATAACTGTATCATTTCTTCCTTAGACTCTCCTACTAGTTTATGTTTCGCTAGAAGATCATCCACCATATATACTCGTTTCTGTTCATTTTTTAACCATCTATCTGTATGAAACTTCGAATTATACTCATTTACACCTAGTTGTACGATACAAAAACTAAATAATACTGCTCCAAAAATTGTAATTCCTTTAAATCTTTTCTTATATTTTCTCTTATTATCACCTACAGAAAAATATAAAATTATCCACTGCATAACGAGTAAAAGAATAAACGGAATCGATACCGCTAAAACACTCACTATATTAT
>NZ_JBALQK010000385.1:0-1884 GCF_036965845.1 Bacillus sp. JJ1127
ATATTTAAAATCTATCATATTTTAAAGGAATATGAAATATGGTGTGATCATTCTCTGAAAATTCCCTGTTAAAACTCAAAGTGCAAATTTCTATTTATTCTCTCTGTACTATAACCTTCTTATTTCTCTATATATTTCGGTGTAAAAAAACTTTCTCAACATATCAAGGACATTTTTCAGTTTCAGCATGTATTAGAATGCATTATAATAAGGCTAATAAGAGCTTGACCTCTCCTAATTCATGTACATATAGTTGATCGGTGCAATTTGTTACCGATCTATTTTTTTGCTATTTTATGCAGCGCTACACCTTCTTTTTGAGAATTGAAAATAAAAACGCTGCATCTCGACCTACACCACAAAGAAGTGCTGACCCTCTTTGGGATTGCCAAGGTAATCCTATATAATATAATCCATTCACTTGACTGACGCCCCTTGAATGAATTGGCGACCCTACTTCATTCATTGCACCTTCTATTTCAATCCACCGATAATTTGGCACAAATCCTGTAGACCATACTATATTTTGAACAGTAAATGCACTATTATCTGAAAAGACGACTTTATGTTGCAATGCACTTACTACTTTGGGCTTCACTGTTATTCTTCTATCGCGAATAAGCTGTTTGCATGCAAAACCAAAAATAGGATCTTTCCGCATTTGAAACCACTTTCCCCGTTTCGTATCTATTCCGGCATATAATAATCCTATTTTCTCAAGCCAAGAAAAAATACTCTTCCTCATAATTTTTAGTGGTAAAAAGGTAAGAGGATGACTTACAGCAATCGTAACATCACGCGATTTCGCGAGCTCTACGGCAATTTGCGCACCTGAATTCCCGCCCCCTACTACAAGAACTGGACCTTCTGGAATTTGCAATGGCGATTGATATTGTGAAGAATGAATTTGAAATATATCGTTTGAAAGATTGTGAGAAATTTGAGGAATAAACGGTTGCTGAAAAGCACCTGATGCGATAATAACCCTTTTTGATTTTAAAATTTCGTTAGGAGTATATACCTCAAACTCATTCCCTCGTTTTCTTACTTTTAAAACATCTGTATTTAGCTTCACTGGCAAAGAAAAATATTGTGCATACGCTTCTAAATAATCTGCAATCTCATCTTTCGTAGGATATTCATCTTGATTTCCATCTAACTTCATACCTGGTAATGCACTATACACCCTTGTTGTAAACAATTGTAAAGAACCGTATCGATTTCTCCACGAATCACCAATCCTCTTTTTTTCATCTAATAGGGCAAAGTTATAGTTACCTTGCTTCAAATAATACCCCATAGCTAGGCCAGCTTGACCTGCCCCTACTATAATGACATCTAACATTTTTTCATCCCCTTTTTATTGCAAACATATGAATACATGTTCATATGTTCATATGTTTGGTTCCATCATATAAATTTTCTTTTCATAAATCAAGAGAAATGAAATTACCTTCAAATCAATATACATCACAAAAAAAGAAAATTGTACGCTCAGACACAAATTGGACACATTTTAACTTACTCTCTGTACGCTAAGCGTAAAATATACTTAATTAAAACGTTGTAAAAATTAACATTTATGCAACATTTACTTAGGTCTTGATTTTTATAGCGTTACAGCATTGCATATATTATGTTGCAAATCAAATTTCGATAATACCATGGTATTGGTATAGTCTTAACTTGTAAAAACTATCATTTTATTTGTCCGATTTTGCTTAACGTGTGTTTTATGTCATTTGGTTGACTGGACCCCTTTATACGGTGACCCAAATCAAGATAATTACCTGATATTATAAAATGTAGAATATTCTGTTAAATTATGTTTTTAAAAAAAACAATGTATGTTGTATTCTAATTATAGGAGATACTGGATTAGCT
>NZ_JBALQK010000386.1:0-999 GCF_036965845.1 Bacillus sp. JJ1127
ACGAGAAATTGTTGACTTTTGTGTACAATGGTTTTGTTCGAATTATTTTCTCTAGCGTAATTTACGCTTAACTCTGTCGGCTTTTAATCTATATGTAAAGAATTACCTATATCCCAGGCTCATAAGAGAATAGTTTACAATGTTACATATTTACAGTATTCGTTTTAGCATTCCCTAGTTTTTTACGATACCACAGTTCACAAGGATACAATAATAGGTGAAAAAGCATATGAACAATGATAGCGGAAATTAAACCATTCGACCAGAATTGCCAGCCACAAAAAATACCTACCCACAAATTTCCTAATACAGCATAAGAATATAGCCATCTTGATTTTTTCATTCCTTTTACACCTAGAAAGTGAGTGATTGCAAATAGAATACTAGATAGGATAATCCCAAGAATCACAATAATCTGAGTCACATCATGAAAAAGGCTCATCAACGTGATGAAAAGCGGCATAAGACCCCATCGGAAGATGATTTCTTCAACAACTCCACCATATAGGACTCTAGCTCCTAATCCTACACCATGGCGCTGATGTTCAATTTGTAGAAACGTTTCTTTATCAATAACTTTTCTAAAGAATCCATAATACATAATAACATGTCCGAGAGAGCAAATTACTCCAATTAAAACTGCTTCACCAATGTTGCTCGGTGAAATAATATTTCCATTTTGGATCTTTGACAAGAAAAATACACCCATTCCGGAAAAAAGTAAAACGAGTAGAGTATGGAGAAAAAGACTTAGGTAGATAGAAGGTGTTTCAGGAGTGTTTTCTAACTTTTTGTTTATTTTTTGCTCAGCTAAGCTCATTGTAACAATTCCTGGTATAGCAATGCTGAATACAAAGATCCAGTTGAACATATGCTGTCATCTCCCTTGAAAATAGACTAAGAAAGACCTTTTATGTATGTTGACGCTATGCAAGGCTGTGATAGTCCTTCATATTTTTTTGTAGACCGACTAGTCGGTTTCATTGTATAATATTTACC
>NZ_JBALQK010000387.1:0-1948 GCF_036965845.1 Bacillus sp. JJ1127
GCATTATCCATAACGATAATCATAATTTGCTCTAAGTAAGATGATGGTATGGATACATATGCTTCTTCCGCTTGCATCTCTATATGAAACTGAAAATCAGTTTGAATAACTTTAAAGTTTTGGATTACTTGTTTTAATATGGTATTCACATGAACTGGTTCGGTAGCCAATGGATGTATTTGTTCAGAGTCCGCTCTAGATAGCTCTAATAATTCTGAGACTAATTTGTTTAATCTGTCTACTTCTTTCAAACTGGATAGAAGTGATTTATTGAGCACTTCTGGATCATTCTTCCCCCAACGATTTAGCATTGATAAATGTCCTTGAATAATCGTTAATGGCGTTCTAAGTTCATGTGATGCGTCTTCCACAAACTGTTTTTGCTGTATAAAAGATGTTTCCACATCATCCATCAATTCATTAAAAAGAATAGCGAGTTTCGCCAGTTCATCACTATTTTCTCGTACAGGAACCCTTTCATTTAGCCCATTTTTTTTAATACGATTCATCGTATCTGTTATATTCTGGACACTAGATAGAAGTTTTTTAGCTATAATCGTTCCACCTAAAAAACTAAGTATGAGCCCACCGATACCTGCGACAACCATCACAACAAAAATCCCTTTTAGCAAATGATCAAATGATTCTAAGTTTGTTGCAATCTCGATAGTCCCTGTAAATCCCTTTGTCTGAATGGGTACACGCTCAATTAATATTCTATCTTCTAAATATCTCTTTATATAAGATTCAGATTTCTTACTATATTTCGGTGACACCCACTTCTGATTAAAATCATGAGAAACTGAAAGAATTGATTTTCCATCTTTGTCTATAATTCGAATCATTTGATGCTTATCGATCATATTATTGAGAAAATCTTTACTATCTTCAAAAGTTTTCTGTGAAAGTGTTTCATTTTTATCTTGAAAATATACTGCTATTTCTTTTATTTGTCTGTTCATTTGTTTTTGTTCATAATCTACAGTCCATTTATTAATTACAACAAACTGTAAAAGACTATATAAAACAAATAAAACAAATAATAATGTAGTTGACCAAAGTGTTAACTTCCACTTTATTGGAAGATTACGGATGCGCTGCATTATATTTTTAATCATCTCATTATATATCCAGCACCTCTAATAGTTTGGATATACTCCTCCTTATCTACACTGTGTAATTTATTTCGTAAATAACGAACATATACATCAACAATGTTTGTTTCGACAATTGCATCGTAACCCCATACTTGCTCAAGTAAAATATCACGAGTAAGTACTCGATTGATATTTTTCATAAACGTAAGGAGTAGCTCAAACTCTTTATTTGTAAGTTCAATGCTCTCGTTGTCTTTTCTTAACGTTCTAGACTCAACATGTAACTGTAAATCTTTAAATGTCAAAAATGAGGACTGCTGTTGTTCTTCTTTTTGTTCACGTCTGAAAATAACTCGCATGCGTGCTAAAAGTTCTTCAATCGCAAAGGGCTTTGGAATATAATCATCAGCTCCACTATCTAATCCTGTAACCCGATCCATAACACTATCGCGGGCTGTTAACATAATGATAGGCGTATTTTTACTTGTCCGTAGTCTACGGCACACTTCGATTCCATTCAATCCTGGTAACATTAAATCGAGTAAGATAATGTCATAGTCCTTTTCAAGAGCTGCTTCCAATCCTTTTCTTCCATCAAACTGTACATCTACTTTATATCCTTCATACTTTAGTTCTAATTCTAAAAAATCAGCTAGACTTTCTTCATCTTCGATTATTAATACATAATGCAACAATAATTCCTCCTATACCATTAAATGAATAAGTAATCCTATACCAAATAGAACCGCGGCTATTTGATGTGTTTTTCGATAAACGATTAATTTCATTTTGTTCTTGGACTTATGCAATAGGATACCAACAAATCCAAGCAATGTTAAGCATATAAAAGC
>NZ_JBALQK010000388.1:0-2736 GCF_036965845.1 Bacillus sp. JJ1127
CTCATGTAGAGGTAGGTGGGGGTAGTTCAATGTTATCTGCATTCACCTGTAAATTCTCCATAATAAACATAGCACTTTCGGTCTTCATCAATCTCTCTTGAGTCTAAGGTGAATTCCAGAAATATTCCGCCCTTTTGAACGTACAAAATATCTGAATGGAGATACGTTAAGATTTCGTCATGATTCCATACATCTTTACTTTCTATCAAAATCGAATTTTCTCCTTGTAGTTCTCTAATCTCAAAACCTATATGAGAATATGTGGTTTCTGACGAATCATCGAAGAATTTTTCTTTTTGGACATATAATACTGCTGTTCCGTCAGGGTCCATCGCGGTCGCTGTTACGACATACGTATCCCCTTCTTTAATGAAATACTCACAAGTCATCCTTGCGACGGTTTCAGAGATAGGAATATCCGTATAGCTCCATAAAGCAGGATATTGTTTAGCTTCATCATTGAGCCGATATTCTAACCGCAATAGTAATCCCTCTTCCTTTTTCTTCTACTTTACCATGAATTCTTTTATAATAAAAATATAATTTATAGAGGAGCGTGGGAAGGTGACAAAAACGAAATGGTTAGTAACAGGTGTTCTTACTTCTTTAATGGCCAGCACTTTATCTGGCTGTACAGAAAATCTTCCTCCAAAACCGAATGATAAGAGCTGTTCCGATTGGGATTGGGATGATGAACTTGGCGTGTGGCGATGTGATGACAATCATTCAAGTTATCATGGTCATTATTATTACAGTGGTAACTATTATCAAAATAAATCAACTTTCAAAAATTCATCTGAATTTAAGTCCTATCAAGCTTCGTCTAATTTTAAAGGGGGAATTGGAAGCGGTTCAAAGGGCGGATCCGGAGGTTAAATCATGTCTTTTTACATAAAGGAACGAAGTCAATTTTATTCAAGGTTCCCTCACTTTTGGTCTGACTTATACGGAAGTGAGTATAGCCTTTTTCATGTTTTTGAAATAACAAAGCAAACTATTAGGCATTTACAATTAGCAACAGAACGAATGGGAAAAGTATTTTTTAAGACTGCTAGGCTTCTTCGGACCTTGTCGGATGATCAGCTTCTTGAACTTGGTTTTCCATCTACAAGTCTGCCTTTTATCAGAATGAAATCTCTGTTTCCTGAATCCGTTATTTCACGGTTTGATTTTGCTTTGACGGATGGTGGTATCAAAATGCTTGAGTTTAATAGTGATACCCCAACATTTATCGTAGAATGCTTCCAAATGAATGGAAAAGTATGTAAAGAATTAAATTATCATGACCCAAACGAGAATCAGGAACGTCTTCTTTCTTCTGGTATCACAAAAGCTGTAATGGAGGCTGCTAAAGGAATAGAGATGCCAAATGTTGTCTTCACGGCCCATCATGAACATATAGAAGATTGGAATACTACTATGTATTTGAGTCAGCTATGTCAGGTTAAAAACAAAATGGTGTCAATGTCAGAACTTAGAATTACTGACGATGCTTTGGTCGATAGAGACGGTGTGCCAATTGATATTTTGTATCGCCAAACATATCCTATTGAAGATTTGGTTGAGGACCGGGATCCTAAAACCGGAGATTTTGTAGGGATTGAGTTACTGCAACTTGTAAAGGAAGGAAAACTTTTTATTATAAATCCTGTTTCATCCTTTTTACTTCAGCCGAAATCGATTCAATGTTTGATTTGGGGATTAGCTGAGATAGGCGCTTTTTATACAAATGAGGAAAGACAATGGATTAAGGAATATATGCTTCCTACTTACTTAGAACCAGATCTATTTTTAGGAAAAAGTTCTTTTGTTCAAAAACCTTCGTTCGGCAGAGAAGGTGACACGGTTACAATTCGTGACAAAGACACGAATATTGTAATGCAAAATTCATATCAAACGTATAAAAAAGAACTGCCTGTCTTTCAAAAGTATATAAAGCTGCCAGTTGTTTCTCTTGAGACTGAAAAAGGAAACGAGGAGCTGTCGTATGTGTTTGGATCGTTTTTAATTGCTGGAAAACCAAGTAGTATCGGTATACGTGCTGGCGAAAAAATTACGGGGAATGAATCTTATTATTTACCTGTAGGGATTAAGAAGGAGGATTATAAATGATGAATTTTTTACTTTATTTAGCGGTTTCACTCGGTCTTCTATGTATCGGTCTGTTTCTTATGGAAGTGACAACAAAAGTGAAAGAATTTTCGTTAATGGCTAAAGGGAATCGAGCAGCAAGCTACGCACTTGGAGGAAGACTTCTTGGTCTTGCTATCGTCTTGTATTCGACTGCTGCTCATTCTGTTTCACTAATGGATATGGTTTTATGGGGAGTGATTGGAGTTTTAGCACAAATTGTTGTGTTTTATTTAGCCGAATGGTTCACACCGCGTTTTAACATCAATCAAAGCATCGAAGAAGATAACCAGGCCGTCGGACTTTTCCTAATGTTTTTATCAATTTCTATCGGAATTGTGATCGCTGGATGTTTAACATATTGAAAAACCTCACGTTTTATATGTAAGGTTTTTATTAGGTGAATGAGTTTATTTCAAGTCTCACCAGAGCGGATCAAGCCTATGTTAGAAGTTCGCTTTGAATATTTAGATGAAGTTTATGATGAAATTATAGAAAAGTATGGAGATGTTGAAGCGTATCTTCTTCAAGCTTGTCACCTTGAGAAAAAGAACATACGAAACCTTAAACAATTAGTATTAGAATAAGAGTGTTCCTGGTCTATAT
>NZ_JBALQK010000389.1:0-256 GCF_036965845.1 Bacillus sp. JJ1127
CTGCCGTTGTACTCGGAGCAGCTTCTTGGAACGGCAAACCATCCCCTGTATTTCGTGAAAGAATTAATCATGCTATCTCCTTGTATAAGAACGGAAGTGTAAAAAAAATTATTTTTACTGGTGGTACAAAGTTTGAATCGGAGCTTGAGGAAGCACGTACTGCGAAAGCGTATGCATTAAAGCATGACGTCAAGGAAGAAGATATTTTAATTGAAACAGAGTCGCGTTTTACAGAAGATAACTTAAAAAATGCGAA
>NZ_JBALQK010000389.1:332-2388 GCF_036965845.1 Bacillus sp. JJ1127
ATAACTTAAAAAATGCGAAGCAGGTCGGTATGGATAATGGGCTACATACGTACACGATTGTGAGTGATCCTCTTCATATGAAACGAGCGATGCGAATTGCAAAGCATATTGGGATGGATGCATACGCCTCACCAACCCCAACATCAGCATATAAAACATTAGATACAGAAATTCCTTTCTTTTTTAAAGAATTATGTTCGTATATTGGATATGTTACTTCGTTGCCAATACGTGCATTGAAAGGTGAGTAAAGAATTTGTAGTGACAGAAACAGTAATGTGCTTTGAAATGGAGATTTCTATTGAGAAATGCGTAAAAAAAGATTCCTAATATAGAAGGATAGGCAAGGTGATTTGTTTTTACCTTATCTATCCTTTTTGTCGTGTCATTCATAATTTAATCAGGGAGCTCATAGAGCATTTCTATTGTGTACTAATAATAAAGTCGTTTCTGTAGTGCTTAAAGAAAAGAATCCATTTTGAATAATCTTTTTTCAAAATGGATTTCTTTTTGTTTATTGTTAAACAAAGGGTTTAGACCATTATTTTAATCAAACTTTTTTACAAAGTTACATTTAGTGAAGTGGTCCATATGAATGAATTTATGGTAAAATTAGGTTATTAGATTACGACTTACAATACGAAATCTAATATAACGCTGCTCCACAAATGCTAGAAACGGAAAATAGGAAAAGTGAATAGTTTTGGAGGTTCCATATATGAGTAAGAATAAGAGAAATATGATGATTTCATTTGTAATATCCGTTATGTTCATTATTTTAAGTATTATACCGATAAGCGGTAATCGATACGTATACGCTATTTTAAAAATTGGAGCGATTGCAGGGGTGATTAATATGATTGTAATGAGTACTTTCTTATATTTTCAACGCAAAAAAATGAAGCATTTGCTTCACTAATTTAGAGCTGTAGCATTATAAAAAAGCTAGCTCTAAATAGGGAAGGAAGGTTAGATGAAAAAAAACTTAAATAAATTATAAATTATAATTATTAGATTAGGTTCATATCATCCACGAGCTCCTCCATTTTGAATTTTTCATGTAAAGCTAACTATATATCGGAGGGGAATTCAATGAGAAATGAACAAGAAATGATAGATCTTATAATAAACATCGCCAAAGAGGATGAACGTATTCGAGCAGTCTACATGAATGGTTCAAGAACAAACCCTAATGTACCAAAAGATATTTTTCAAGACTATGATGTTGTTTATGTTGTAACAGAAACAGCATCTTTTATAAAAGATAAGACATGGATTAATGCTTTTGGAGATTTAATCATGATGCAAGAACCGGACAAAAGTGATTTTGGTAGGGAAATTGTTTTCGACTTCACTAGATCTTATGGTTTTTTAATGCTCTTTACAGATGGAAATCGCATAGATCTTCGTATCCAAACAAAAGAAGTCGTGCTGGAAGAGTATGAAAAAGATAAGCTCACTATTCCCTTAATGGATAAAGATAATTTTCTGCCAACAATCCCTTATCCTACTGATATAGATTACTATGTCAAAAAGCCATCCAAAGGTGAATACGATAGCTATACAAACGAATTTTGGTGGTGTTTACAAAACGTTGCAAAAGGAATTTGGCGTGATGAACTCCCATATGCAAAACTAATGTTTGAATATACGACGAGAGATTCTTTGGATAAGATGGTTACTTGGTGGATTGGGATACAAGAAGATTTTCAAGTTTCACCAGGAAAGTTAGGGAAATATTTTAAGGAGTATCTTCCAGAATCATATTGGAAAATGTACAAAGAAACCTATTCTAATTCTGATTATGCGAATATATGGGAATCAATATTTATTACTTGTGAATTATTTAGAATCTTATCTAAAGATGTCGCTGAACATTTTAATTTCACATATCCAATTGATGATGATAGAAACATGACTAAATACCTTAAACATGTTAGAAATTTACCTTCTGATGCAAAGGAAATATTTTAAAAAATGGATGCACCCTGCAAAATTAGTAGGGTGCTTATTCCATTAACGGGTATTATCGATTATTTAATCAAACTTTATTTCA
>NZ_JBALQK010000390.1:0-3112 GCF_036965845.1 Bacillus sp. JJ1127
TAAAATTTTATCTTTTCATTCTTTTTGGAATAATATAGAATTCTATATATATCATATAAATAAATATAATGACTACTAATTCATTTATCCCGCATGAATTAGTAGGATCACTCCTACCTCAAAATTTAACAAAGGCAAGGAAGTTGGGTGAGGGTGAATAATCAGTGGCAAGAAAATCTCTACTGATTAAAGTTTTATTTTATAAGCTTCAGTTATGTCTAGTGAACTTGTTTTTTAGACTGTAAAGAAAATGAATAGAATAAAGGGGGGAAGCTGAATGAAAAAGAAGAAGCAGAAAAAGAAGAAAAACCATATTCCGTTTCGTCTAAATGTACTATTTTTTTGCGTATTTCTTATGTTTTCAGCGATTATTGTTCAGTTAGGAAAAGTTCAAATTGTAGATGGTGAAACATATAAAAATGTAGTAGAAAAACAGGAAGATTTAACAGTGAGTGCGCCAGTTCCTAGGGGAAAAATTTTTGATCGAGAAGGAAAGGCGATTGTGGATAATAAACCGCTTCGGACAGTTACATATACAAAAATGAAAGGTGTAGACGCTAAGGAGATTTTGAAAACGGCAAGGGAATTAGCAAAGTTAATTGAAATGCCACAGGAATCAATGGACAAGCTAACCGATACAGATAAAAAAGATTTTTGGATGCAATTAAATAAGAAGCGTGCAGATGCAAAAGTAACAAAAGAGGATGAAAATAAATTAAGAGAAAAGAAAATAGAGGGAAAAGAATTAGATAAAAAAGTGGAAGAGCTTAGACGCGAAAGAATTACAGCAGAAGAGTTAAAAGAGCTAACACCAGAGGATATAGAGGTATTAGCAATTAAAAGTAAAATGAATGCTGGATACAAAATGACGCCTCAAATTATAAAAAAGGATGTAAGTCCTAATGAATATGCAATCATTAGTGAGAGTTTAGCGCTTCTTCCTGGGGTGGATACTACAGTGGATTGGGAACGCGAGTATCCTAATGATAAAATACTTCGTTCTGTACTTGGAAGTGTTTCTAGTGCCGATGAGGGATTACCAAAGGAGCAATTAGATTATTATTTGGTCCGTGATTATACCCGTAATGATCGAGTCGGTAAAAGTTATATTGAAAAACAATATGAAGATGCGTTGCATGGTGCAAAGGGGCAGTTTAAACATATTACTGATAAAGAAGGGAATCTTCTTCGGACGGAAGAGATTACGAAAGGGAAAAGCGGAAATAATTTAATGTTAACAATTGATATGGATTTGCAGAAGAAGGTAGAAGAAAGTCTTGAAAAAAACTTAAGGGCATTTAAACCGGCGGAACCAATGTTGGATCGTGCTTTTGTTATAATGATGAATCCGAAAAATGGACAAATTTTATCAATAGCAGGAAAGAAACTTGTAAATAAAGATGGAGAAATACAAGTAGAAGATTATGCACTTGGTACAATGACAAGTTCTTATGAGCTTGGTTCAACTGTTAAAGGTGCTACATTACTAACTGGATATCAAACGGGTGCGATCAAACCATTTACTCATTTTGTTGATGCACCAATGAGTTTTAAAGGAACAAAAGATAAAAAGTCATGGAAAGAGTTTGGTGATATTGATGATTTAAGAGCTTTACAAGTATCTTCTAACGTATACATGTTTAACACTGCTTTAAAGATTGCAGAGGTTGATTATGTACCTAATAGTACACTAAACATTAAGCAGGAAGCGTTTAATAAAATGCGATATCATTTTACACAATTTGGTTTAGGGGTTCCAACTGGTATTGATTTACCGAATGAATCGGCAGGACAAAAGGGGAAAACGGATCAAATCCCGGGTTTTTTACTTGACTATTCGATCGGCCAATACGATACATATACACCACTTCAACTTGTGCAATACATGTCGACAATTGCAAATGGTGGTTATCGAATGAAACCGCAAATTGTACAAGAAATTAGAGAACAACCAACTAAACCAGAAGACATTGGAAAAGTAGTACAAGTAATGGAACCGGTTGTCTTAAACCGTATAGATATGGACAAAAATTATATCGATCAAGTGAAGGAAGGATTCAGAAGGGTATTTCAAGAAGGAGACGGAACGGGTGTAGCAACTTTTAAAAATCTTCCTTATAAACCAGCTGGGAAAACAGGAACAGCAGAAACTGTTTATGGTGGCGATAACGACATTGGAAGAGATGAAAATGGAAACCGAAAAAAATGCTATAATTTAACTTTAGCTGGCTATGCGCCATATGATGCTGATCCAGAAGTGGCATTTTCAGTTGTTGTGCCGTGGGTAAATGATGATAAATCTGGAGTGAATTCTAAAATTGGTAAAGATATTTTAGATGCATATTTTGATTTGAAAGTTAAGAGAGTGAATGGAAATCCAGTTCCTGTAGAGCAGTCTAATAAAGCACAATAAAAAAATCTATAAATATAGCTGGAATAGTCGCACTTCACTGTACCGAGTATGAAATATATTGTACAGTGAAGTGTTTTTTAGATTAGGAGTGTTGGTGGAATGGGGGATACATATGGAGCGGCAAATTAAGAATCAATGGGGGAAATTTGTTCTATTCATATTTGCTATGTTAGTCATCATAAATTCTTTTACTTTGTGTAAAGTAGAAGGGAAATCCATGCAACCAACTTTACAAGACGAAGATTATGTTTTTGTAAATACAGCCGTTACACGTTTCAATTCTCTACATCATGGAGAAATCGTTGTGATTAAAGATAGGGATAACTCTAAATATTATGTGAAGCGAGTCATTGGACTTCCAGGTGAAACAATACAGATCGTAAACGGCACCCTTTATTTAAATGATAAACAACAAACAGAACAATATATTAATAGAGAGTTACCAAATGAACTACAAATATTTTCGGAGTATAAAAGGACAAAAATTCCACCAAATAAATTATTTGTAATGGGAGATAATCGCTCTCAAAGTAAAGATAGCCGAAATGGTCTTGGATATATTGAGGAAGCTAGTATTATTGGTAAAGTAGAATTTGTCTATTATCCTTTTTCAAAAGCGAGATTAATAGATTGAATGAGATAAAAACAGCCGTGTTTCATATAGAAACACGGCTGTTTTTATTGATATCTAGCTTGTAT
>NZ_JBALQK010000391.1:0-3450 GCF_036965845.1 Bacillus sp. JJ1127
CGGACTTTTTGAACTTCCTTATCATTCACATTCATATCGGTAGATTTCTTTGCCATACCCTCGATCAATCAATAAGATTTCGTTCGGATATAACGTCTTATGCTCACTTCCAACCTCTTCCTCTGTTAGAAACATACCGTCAATAATCATACCGATCACTTGCGATTCCTTTGCTACAAATATAGATTTTGATCCTTTTTTCGCTATAAATGTTACAGATTGCACCGTCTTTCGTTCTGCACGAAATGGAATACCAAAATAATGTTTCCACCATTTGTTTCTTAAGAGTTCTGGTTCAGATTGGTAAAGCCAATCTTTCGCCACCTCTTGATCCCATTCGTAATACAGCATTGCTTTTCGATGAAATCTTGGCCGAACAATCCACCCTAAAATAAGAATTCCCACTAATAGAAGTAGTAAAGTTACTGGAATTACAAATTTAAAAATTAGCGCATAACGTTCCCAAAATGGTGCGTTTTGAATATGAAGCGAAATCGTTGCCTTTACTTCTTGTAACTTTGAATCGTTTATACTGATGGTAGCTTCTATGGTGCCGGTATCTGTAAAATTAAATGTGTCGGAGTAGTAAGGACGAGGATAAACATAAATTTGGTTACCATGTTGCTGTAATTCATAGTTGATCGATTGATGAGATGTGACACCAGTAGATTGCAGCAGTCTCTTTACCTCTGCTTCTTTCATCGGTTCACCATTCAATAGTGGCTGCAGGACAAACGGTTTACTATTGTCTAAATTCGTCACCTTTTCTTCATAGTTTTTTGTGATGGTTTGTAAAGATAACTGTAATTTGGGTAACGATTCAATTCGGAATTCTTTTGTTTGCCTATAAAATCCTTTTATATTCATATGAACTTTTCCACGTACTGGTTGTTTTCCAACTTGTGTTTCGTAGTAGAATACGTTTCTTTTATCATCCCATTTCATCGGATACAACTTTCCACCTAATTCTATTTCTGCTTGAAAATAGGAAGATTGAATTGGTAATTCAGTAGGTTTCGCTTCAATAATCGCAGTCGTTCCCTCGTACATTTTCTCAATATTTTTTTTACTTTTGTCTTCTTTATCATAAATAGAAACGTTATAATCAAGTACTGGTTCAACAAGTACTTTTAATCCTTCTTTTCCAATATCTCTATCCAATTCTATCGTATACGTCCCAGGCTTAATTATCTCCTCGTTTACAGCGCTAATATGTGTAATACCACCATATAAATTAGACTCTCCTGGTGCATGAATAGAAAAAGAAGATTGTAACGCTAATGGTTTAGAAAGTTGTTCTATTCGATATTGCGATGCAGTAGAAGATTGTTGTACGAGCGTCATTCGTTTTAACGGAAATGGTGTGGTAATCTCTACTTTGTTACCTGCTATATTCGTTTTCACAATAGATTCAACAGAAGAAAATGGATCTCGATTCGCAACCAAGGCTGCAGCTTGATTTACACTTTGAATGACTCCATCCTCTCCACTCGATGGCATGACGATCCCATTTATTTCTTGCTTCCAAATTTCTTTAAACGTATTCATCTGTAGCTGCTCTTGCTGTCCTAAATTTCCCTCCATTGTTATTAAAACTGGATGCAATGATATTTTTTTCGCTTCCATTTCTTTTTTAAATTGTTCTAATTTCTGCGTAATTTGTTCTTTTCCACCATTCTTTTCTTTTTCTAATTCGTTAAATGCCCCGTCAGTTAATACAATAAGCCAAAATTCACGTTTTCCATTTATGTCCGCTTCCTTTTTAATAGATTGCATTGCTGTTTCCACAGCGCTAAACGGCGTATTTAAATAGGTCTTCCACGCCCCGATTTGATTGATTTCTGTTTGCCTTTTTTCATTTGTTAGCGCAATATTTAGCGCCTCTGTTGGACGACTCATTGGAACATATGAAAATTTATCTTTTTCATCTAATAAGGCAACTAAACTTTGCAAAGCATAATTGGCATACTTCCAGCGATCGTTATTTCTCATGCTGCCTGAATCATCATATACAAGTGAAACGACCCTTTCTTTTGCCCCCTCTCCTTTTGCAAAAGTAAAAAAAGGATTTAAACACAATAATAGAAACAAAATGAATGTGGCACAGATTCGAATCTTCATGATGAGGCTTCGCCACCTTTGTAGACAAATTCCTATGTTTAAATTTATGAAAAGAAACAAGATATATGACTTGTATTTTCGGACAAATGAATACTCCCCCACTTAGCAAAGCTTGAAGTGGGGGTTTCTAACGTTTCGACCTAACGGACGATTAACGTCAGTGGAGTTAACACATTAGCGAGTTGTTTCACGCCTAACCCCTCTATCCCGTTTGTCCATGCATTCGGGACTACTTTTCGTAAAATATTAGCCGCAGCGTTTACATCTGCATTGATTCCGATTCCTTTTGCAGAACGGTACATACCACGCTTCATTCGTTTCCCTGAAAAAGTTGCATTTTGGTCATTTGTTCCATACGTTGGAATGAAGTCATAATCTAGAAAACTTGCTTTTGATGTGTAAGATTCCTCGGTTACAACAACTTGAATACCTACCGCACTCGCTTTGTATGTAATCATTTGAATCAATAAACTGTGCGGGATATGACAAAATATTTGGTTATTTTTCTTTCCCATATTCGTTTCTTGTTTCCAACTTTTATTTTGACCAATAACGATTTTGCAAACTTCCTCTTCTTGAGCTAGTTTTACAATATGATGACTAGCTTTATGGAAGATGTCCTTTATTTTTAGGTAACGCTTTTGGTGAAGTTTTTCTATTCTTTTAGAAGTAAAAGATCCTTCCTTTGTTTGTTTACCTTTCCTGAGAACACTTGTAAAATGGCTCTTCATTTTATTGTAATATTGATTTATACTTTTGATATGTTTGCCCTTAACAAGTACAGGCTTCATACCTGTGTTTGTTACGATGGTTGCAAGATTATCAATACCTAAATCAATACTCATATAACGCCCATTCTCTTCAACCGATTGTTGTTCTGAAGGAACATCTACCACCAATTCCACTACATACTCATTGTATTTTGGAATGACACGAACTTGCTTCAATTTACCTTCAGTAAACCCTAATTTTCCAATGTTTAATTGCAATTTTGTCTTTGGAAACTTTAAAAACTTATCATTTTTAATGACACAATCTTGATTTGTATACAGAATCTCTTTTTCAGAAGAACAAATATATTTTGGAATTCTAGGTCTTCCAGTATATTTATTTGGATTCTTTTTATGATCTTTTAAACTAGCAAAAAAAGACTTCCAATTTTGGAATACATTTTTCATGATTGATTGACTAGATTGCGTAGGCAAAGTACGATAATCATTCTGAATCATCACTTTAAATAATGCATCCAGAAAATTATAATCTACATAAGGTTTTTCTGTAGTTGGTGCTGAAAACAAATTACATTTCACTTCTTTTTGTTTTTCTTTT
>NZ_JBALQK010000392.1:0-1567 GCF_036965845.1 Bacillus sp. JJ1127
TTAATGCGGGATAAAATTTGAATGTCGACTATGGAAATCTATTAGATAATGAAGAAATGAGTGAAAGAGAAAATGAACAAAGCAGCACAAATGTATTGGGAAGAGTATTGGAAAGGCGGGAATGCACCGCCTTCAGTTAGGGAGTGGCAGTTTGGTGATACACCAGACTATCTTGCCCAGCTAGTAATTGATGGGGTGAAAACAGCAACATGCTCAGCTTATATTTTTTATGACTTGGAGAATAGGCCGTTACCAGCTAAGGAAGATTACGGTATTATTTTAGACAGTAATGGAGAACCAGTAGCAATCATTAAAACAGTAGAAGTGAATTTGATACCTATGAACGAAGTGACAGAAGAGTTTGCAATTGCAGAGGGAGATGGCAGTTATCAAAACTGGAAAGAAATCCACACCGGATTTTTCCAAAAAAGGTTAAGTGAAATAGGACATGAATTTTCTGAAGATATGTTACTCGTCTGTGAACATTTTAAATTAATAGATGTGAAGAAATAGTAAGAGAGAAATAAGACCGTTCCAATGATGGGACGGTCTTATTTCTGTTTATAAATATGGATTTTCCTAACAAAATATGAATGAACTGCATATAAAATTTTAGGGAGGTTTTTTATTTATGTATTATTTTTATCCATCAGACATGTCGATTCCTTTCCAATGGATTCTAGAACGTAATATCCCTTTGTATAATGTGTATTCTTATGTACCATATTCAAATACGTTTTATTATCAAAACGATTCGGGTGTAATTCCTGATGTATTAAATGTTGGTTTGAATAATAAGATTCAAGGTACCGAAGAAGATAGAGGGTCTTGGACACCTTTTTCATGGGTTGAAAAATATGCTTATGCGTTTTCTGGCCCATATAATAAAGCGGAAGTTGCACTTACATTTGATGATGGTCCAGATTCTGTATTTACTCCGCAAATACTAGATAAGTTAAAAAGTTATGATGTAAAAGCTACTTTTTTTCTTCTTGGCGAAAATGCAGAAAGATATCCTAATGTAGTAAAGCGAATTGCAAATGAAGGTCATATCGTTGGGAATCATACGTATAACCATCCGAACTTAGTTAAAGTGAGTGATGAAGAATATCACAGTCAAATTATAAAAACGGAAGAGATATTGCGGAAATTGACAGGGTATGCACCGAAGTTTATACGTCCGCCTTATGGTGAAATACGTGAAAAACAATTGGAATGGGCTACAGAACAAAATTTTATGATTGTACAGTGGAGTGTAGATACAGTTGATTGGAAGGGAGTAAGTGCGGAAAAGATTACAAATACTGTATTAGGGAATGCATTTCCTGGAAGTGTTATATTGCAACATTCTACACCAGGAGGGCATTTGCAAGGTTCTGTGAACGCGCTAGATCGAATTATTCCTGAACTGAAAGCGAAAGGATCGCGATTCGTGACGCTGCCTAACATGTTTCATACATCGAAACAGAGAAAATAAATATAACATAATCAGGAATATACCAATATATTTAATAATAAGAGGGACGATGAAAATAATGTAGATTATTAATTTATATATACATCAATT